>CALJIY010000203.1 GCA_937973945.1 uncultured Saprospiraceae bacterium
GCCGCCATTGGCGGGGGTCAAGGTATACTGTAAGGTCGTAATCAGTTCTTCCTCATCCACAATTACTGGATCATCTTTGTCGCAAGCGGAGAAAGTAATGGTAAGGACTAGTAATATGGGAAGAAACATGTTTTTCATTATGTATATTTTATGAGATTTAACAAAGCAGGATACTATTTTTAATAGTTCTTAGGTTAAACGATTCGGCAAATATAGTATAATGATTGGACATTTTTGCAACATTGTTGCATTTATGATTATTTTAACAACAACTAGTCCCTTCCTGAATAGGTGGACAAGCCACCGTTCCATAGCTACAATAGACACAGCAATCGCCAGTCTTAGGTTTTAAAATAGTATGGCAACTGGTACATTCATAGAAAAATTGGCAAGCATTGGTTGGCATTTTTTCTACTTTGGAAAATGCACAGGAAGGACAGGTAATTCTCGATTCTAATAATATCGTATTTTCCATTGTTCGTCTATTTTTTTGATATAGTTGATACCCGCCCCAAGCTAAACAGATCATGCCAATTGTCATAAACAATCTACTAAATTTTTCTACGCCTGTCGAGAAAGCCATCATACTACTCGCTCCGCCTAATGCCAACACAAGGGCGGGTAGCCAGCAACAGCTTAGGGCTATTATAAAGGATAGCATTCCTCCTAACAGTGTTTTGGTACTTGATATTTTCATGGATTCCTTTTTATTGGTCTTTTTTCAAACAAGTCTACCTGACTATTTAAACTTAAATTTTAACAAGTCAGATAAGGATTTGCTGACTGTTAAGGTACAATATTATAAAATATACTCTTATGAATATAAGATATTACTCTTTATATCCTACATTGTAAGATCCTTCTACTAAAAACAAAATTAACTACATGTACGCACTGTCTTATTCCGCTAAAAAAAATAAACCAATATCTCTACTCCTACTACTTTTCGGCCTGCTAATCACCATCCAATTAGCAGCAGATACCATCCCCTCAAAGCCCAATATAGTTCTAATATTGGTGGATGACGCGGCACTGATGGATTTCGGTGCCTATGGAGGCGAAGCCGCTACGCCTAATATAGATCGACTAGCCAAGGAAGGAACCATGTTTACCAATTATCACACCTCGCCATCTTGCGCGCCATCTCGGGCCATGCTATTGACAGGTTGTGATAGTCATCTAACAGGAGTGCCGAATCTTCCATTATTCTTGCCACCTGATCAAGTAGGACAACCAGGCTATGAAGGCATCTTGAATGATAAAGTAAAAACAGTAGCGACTCGATTAAAACAAAACGGGTATCGCACTTATATTACAGGAAAATGGCATTTGGGACATACAGAAAAGACCTTACCGAATAAAAGAGGTTTTGATCGGAGTTATATTTTAGGTGCTTCTGGGGCGGATAATTATGAACAGAAGGCCTACCTACCTACGCAGGATAAACCGAAATGGTTTGAAGACGATAAGCCGATTTCTTTGCCAGAAGATTTTTATTCATCTCGAAATTTGGTCGATAAGATGATGGAATTCATGGAAGAAGATCCCAATAAGCAAGACCCATTTTTTGCCTATTTAGCATTTCAAGCGATTCATATTCCAGTGCAAGCGCCCAAGGAATTTATTCAAAAATATGATGGGGTATATGACGAAGGATGGGATATATTGCGCCAGAAACGTTTTGAAAAAGCGAAGGCTTTAAACTTAGTTCCTGCCACCGCAGAAATGGGAGATATGCTAGCGCCTCTCAAAACATGGGATAGCTTAAGCCCAGAAGATAAAAAAAGAAAGGCCAAAGGCATGGCAGTCAACGCGGCGATGTTAGAAGCGATGGATTTTCATATTGGTCGCTATATGGACTATTTAAAACAACAAGGGAGATTAGAAAACACCGTTTTTGTAATTACCTCTGATAATGGCCCAGAGGGGAGTGATCCTTCCTTAGTACCAGGGATGAGTTTGTGGTTAAAATCTGTGGGGTATCATACAGACTACGAAAAATTAGGCGAAAAAGGGTCCTGGAATTTTATAGGGCCAGAGTTTGCAAGCGCGGCGGCAGGGCCAAGTGCCTTCTTTAAATTCTATGCAGGCGAAGGCGGCCTGCGGGTACCTTTAATTATTTCTGGTGCCAATATGCCAAGCGGTCAAACCAAAAACGCCTTAACCTTTGTAACGGATGTGACCCCAACGATCCTAGATATCGTAGGCGTAGCAAAAGCAAGCAAAGATATTACCGGCATTCCTTTTACAGGAAGAAGCCTTTTTCCTCTACTGAACAATCAAGTGGATCATATATACAATGCCAATGAACCAATAGGTATAGAAGCCGCAGGGCACGCTGCCTTATTCAAAGGAAATAATAAAATAGTGCGAAATGGGCCGCCCTATGGGGATGGGGAATGGCGCTTGTATAATCTTCAAGACGATCCAGGAGAAACTAAAAACTTAGCTGCATCTGCGCCTCAACTATTCGAAGAAATGATGGGTGATTATAAAGACTATACCGCTAAATTTAAGGTCTTGGCTATGGCACCAGATTATGATTTGATGAAAGAAGTGCAACGAAAATTTATTGTGAAGACTTGGGGTAAGATAAAGCCTTGGCTACTTGGACTGGGTTTGTTGCTTTTGTTTTTGGTGATTCGTAGAAGAAGAAATCGGTTGATTCATTGAGGGCATAGCAGAACTCCCCCCAGCCCCCTCTTAAAAAGAGGGGGAGTCGTCTACGATTGAAGATCTTCCTTCGTAGACGACTCCTTCCCTTTTTAAGGTTAGCGTTTGCTTTTGCCTAAAGGCAGAAAGGGTTGGGGAGGGTTCCCAACGAGTGCGGAAGAGGTATAAGAAAATAACTAATCAGCCTTAGAGAAGAATTAAAAATCCTATAGCGTCATGAAAGAAAAAAAGAGTAAGTCGAAAAAACGAAAATGGAGAAAATATGCTTTTGAATTCTTATCTATTTTTATAGCTGTTCTTTCTGCTTTTGCATTGAATAATTGGAATGATAAAATTCGAGATACTAGAACCTCTACTAAAATTTTAACGGAGATATCTAATGGTCTTAAAAAGGATATTGAAGATATTAACATTAATATTGGAGGTCATAAAGATGGTATACAAGCTTGTGAATTCTGGACAAAGATCCTATTAAATGAAGAAGTCAAATTAGATTCCTTAAGACAATATTATTTTAGATTAACGCGTGATTTCTTTTCTGCTCAAAATGTATCGGGGTATGAGACTTTAAAATCAAAAGGTTTAGAACTGATAAACAATGATTCTCTTCGATTTGGTATAATATCTCTATATGAATATGATTATCGTAACCTGAAAACATTAGAGGAAAACTATTATGAAATGCAATTCCAAGAAAATTATTATAAGGAATTCAATGCTGCTATTTCTCCTTATTTTGAGTTTGACTCCCGCGGAGATATTTCAAAAATCAATACGCCATTAACTTTAAGCTCTTCAGAGAAAAATAAAATTCTATCCTACTTATGGAAAATTAGAGTAAATAGAAAATTTATTTTAGATTATTATGCCGATATGGAAAGTAAGATTAATAAGATAAATAACCAAATAGAGATAGAGCTAAAAGAAATTGAATGAAACAATAC
>CALJIY010000204.1 GCA_937973945.1 uncultured Saprospiraceae bacterium
AAGGCAGCATGGCAACAACAGGAACAACAGGCCTACAGAAGTGCTGATTTTTATTTGGCCCGTTATCAGCTTCAATTGGAAAATTACCAATTTTCTTCCTTTGCGGAGCGAACTAGTCCTCAAAACTTACAAGCCGTTTCGGATTCTTTAGATACGGCTTTCATTATATTAAAATTAAAAACGGCTTGTTTGGCTGTGTCCCATCAAGTAGTCTTTCAACAAGATTATAAGTTTGGCTTATTACCACAGATATTAGCATACGTAAAAGCCAAAGACCTAACTAAGCTTCCAGCCATTGGTGTGTATTATCATACTTACCATGCTTTAAAAGGAGACTCCACCAATGAACATTTTCAGCACTTTAAAGATATTCTATTTCAATATAAAGAGCAGTTTCCTCAGGAGGAGCTTATGGATTTATATTTGTTGGGGATCAACTGTTGTATTCAAAGGATGAATAAAGGCGATAGCAGTTTTATTCCAGAAGTTTTAGCCTTGTACAAACAAGGTTTAGCTACCAATGCCTTATTGGATAATGGCACGCTTTCCAGATTTACCTATCAAAATATTGTGTCCGTAGGTTTGATGACCAAAGAGTATGACTGGACCAGAGATTTTATCAATTCCTATCAAACGAAGGTAGAACAGAATTATCAAGAATCTGCTTACCGATTTAATTTAGGACGATTAGCTTATCGCCAAAAAAACTATGAAGAAGCCTTAGATCTATTAAAAGATACCGACCATAATGATTTATTAATCAACCTCTTTTCTAAAACCCTCTTATTAAAAATCTATTTCGAACTAGAAGAATTTCAATTGTTAGATTCCTTTCTGGAAGCCTTTAAGATCTACCTCCAACGTAAAAAAGTGATTGGGTATCATAAAGAGAATTACCAAAAAATAATTTATTACACCCAACAAATCATGAAGCTAAATCCCTATGATAAAATGGCTAAGAAGCAGTTGCAAGAGCGGATAGAAGGGGAGCCACAGTTATTGGAGAAGGAATGGTTGTTGGAGCGATTGCTGGAAGGCTAAGGTAGGCGTTTCTATTTTGGGAGGATCGCAAAAACCGACTAGGGGGTTATTCTTAGTCGGTTTTTTATATTGAGTTGTTTAGAAATGAATTGATCTAATTATCTTCATTCATAGATTGCAAAGTCTCACTAAATGCCGACAAATCTTTTTCAAATACAGTAATACTTTTTCTACTTGTATGCCCCTCTTTCGAGCGTCTACTAGCTGTAATGGTAAGATAATTAACTTCCTTTTCGCCCTTTGTTACGTTTGACATTTTAAAAAAGTAGGAGCGTTTTTTTCCGTGGATTTTTTTTGAGTTTTGGTTTTGTGTCATTGTTTGGGGAGTACTGGTTTCCATTCTATTACTAGGCATTCTTTTTAATATTAATGATCTGCCTATCTACTTTTAAAGAAAATAGCTTTGGAAATTATAAAAAGTTTTCATTTGATAATTTAGGGCTTGTAAATAAGGCCCATTTCACTCATTTGGTTTACTGGCGTCCGCCTTAATGATGGACCAAATAGAGCGATCAGAGAGATTAAATTTCTCTGAAAGCAGTTTAATTGTTTGGGTTTTATGAAAATTTGTAGAAGGATATAACTCTTTAAATTCTTCCAAAATGGTATATTTTCTAATCAAGCTAGTCTTCAATAGCCCCTTATCTATTAAATAAGAGATAAAAGTTTGATGACTTTGAGAAACATCGTGCTTTTCACAATATTGTTGGAAATTCTGTCTTAACTTATTGGAAAACTGATGTACTAATAGTTGCTCAAACTCTTTCATATCCCGCATTTTACTGAAGTCGTATAGAAAATTACCGGCACTTCAAAAATAGAGCGTTTTATGCATTTATTTTTTTACAATTTCCTTCCATTTCCTTTTAGTAAAAGGCACTATTTTATTTTAATTCGAAAGATTAATTTTTATAATTAATTGATAATCAACATGTTTTGAATCGATAAATATGCAATAAGTACTAAAAAAGTATAAGCTATTTCCTTTTTATAATTATTGACTCTTACTGAAAACATTTTTAGCCTCGTGCATTTACTGTAGTATTTAGCTAGTAATATGGACTGAAAATGATTTTCTTTAAAAAAATGAATTACCTTAAAGGCTAGATCCAAAACAACACAAGAAACTACTAATTGATAGATGAAAAAAACAAAATTTCTTCTACTACTTAGCACTTTAACTACAAAAGAATTAAAGTCTTTTGAAGGCTATTTAAAAGGCTTGAATCCTGACCAAACTTATTGGTTAGAAGTATTCGATTATATTAAAGGCTATGCGGAACAATGGCAATCTGAGGAACTAGACAAAGCGTATGTCTTGGAACATGTCTTTAAAGGAACAGGCTATAATAGAAAAAAACTCAGTAATTATTTATCAGGTCTCAATAAGGTCTTAGAGGAATTTTTGCGCTGGCAGAAAATCAAAAATGGTAAGAAGACTTTCGACATTAAGAAAATGATGATTGCCATTTATAAAGAACGGAATAGGGATGAGTTGTTTTTTAAAAGTATAGATAAAGCGAATGATTTCGTGCTCGAGGAAACACCTGATATGTGGACTCCTTTAAAATTACTTCAACTACGGCACGAGGTACTTTTTACGAATAAAACGAATAAGCAAAAAATTGAAGCTGAACCTATATTGGCAGAGTTAATGGAACAAGTAGATCGTTTTTTCATTAATGCCAAATTGAGATATAGTTGGGAAATCTACAACCGAAAAAATGTGCATAATCCAGTTGCAATCCCCAACTGGTTGTTAGAATATTTGCAATCTGCTCAAATACAAAAGATTGAATCGAATCAACTAAGTAGTTATTATTTACAGATTCTTAAGTTTATCCAAATTCGTGATCGAAATAATTATTTGATAGTTAAGGATTTATTACTAAATGAAGAAATAAATTTTAGTAAAAGAGATCAATTAATAATTTTGCAAATATTATTAAATTTTTGTGTTAAAGAAATTCGTACTCAGAATTTGTCTTATGCGGAGGATTATTTTAATTTATTTATCCATGGTTTAGACACAGAGATTTTACTAGTGGATGGTACAATGAGTTCCACTTTATTTATTAATTTTATAACCTTGTCTTGTCATTTAAACAAACTTGATTGGGCAAATCAGTTTATTGAAAAATATAGCTACCTATTACCAAAAAAAGAAAGAACTTCTGTATTAAACTTAAGTCACGCTACTATTTTTTTTGAGAAAGAACAATTTGATAAAGTATTGGGTATAATTCGAAAATTAAAATTTATAGATTTTACTTTTGTATTGAATGCTAGGACCTTACTGATAAAAAGTTTAGTTGAATTAAAAGAAAATAAACGAATAATAGAATCAGAATGTAGGTCATTCGAGCAATACCTAAGAAGAGATGCTAAATTAAATCCAGCTACCATTACTGCTTTCCAAAATTTTCTAAAAGTTGTAAAAATGCTTTGTTTGTATAAGTCAATTAACACTCAGAATATACATACTTTTTTAAACGCTAATCCCCCTATAGTTTATCTATCATGGCTAAAAAAGAAACTAAAACAATCTCCTTCCCATAAATAGGGCAAACGAAGAGTCAAAATAGTAATATATAATTCATTGAAAAATGCTTGGGTCGATGGTTGAAGTTTGTAACTTCAACCTAATATGTTGCAAGTTTGTAACTTGCTTCCACCAATACATATTATAAAAAC
>CALJIY010000205.1 GCA_937973945.1 uncultured Saprospiraceae bacterium
TGTTTAAAAAACCACACCTAATTTATTCCCACTTTACTAATAGTCTTATGTGTTTTAGATTAATCTAAAAATATATTTTGCCAATCCTAAAAATATGCTTAATTTTGAATAAATCTAAGCGCCAAACCTTCTAGCGACTCAACATTATCATAGATATGGAACTATTAGAGATATTACAGCAACCTTGGGCATTCCGAGCCTTATTGGCCTCCATGATGGTCGGGCTAATGTGTGGGGTATTAGGTTGTTTTATTGTACTGCGAAATATGGCGATGATTGGAGATGCCCTATCTCATGCGATCTTACCTGGCGTCGTGGTGGCATTTATGTTAGTAGGCTATAGTACTTTGGGCTTTTTCATTGGTTCTGTTATAGCGGGTTTGATTACTGCCTTTATTATTACTTGGATACAGACGAATGTGAAAACGAAGAATGATGCAGCTATCGGTATTGTCTTTACTTTTATGTTTTCTATTGGAGTGATGGGCATTTCGGGTATTTCTAGAACAGGGGTCCATTTAGATTTAAAAGACTTTTTATTTGGAACTACCTTAGGTGTTTCGGATGAGGATTTATATTTGGCGGCAGGTATTACGGTTTATGTATTGGTGAGTATTATTGTTTTTTATCGCTATTTATTTGTGACTACTTTTCAACCAGTTATAGCAGAGACCATGGGTATTTCTGTTAAGTTGATTCACTATTTTTTAATGCTGATGTTGTCTTTTGTCGTAGTCGCTTCCTTGAGAACGGTAGGGGTGATATTAGTCGTAGCGATGTTAATAACACCAGCTTCAACCGCCTTATTATTATCAGATCGCTTGAATCGAGTATTGGTGATTGCAGGCATAGTTGGTGTATTATCTGCTATTGTTGGTTTGTTAGGGGCTATTATTTTTAATACGACTCCTGGTCCTGCGATGGCGGTGGTGGCTACTTTCTTTTATGGATTGGCAGCGCTATTTGCACCCAAAAAAGGATTGATCTTTAAATATTTTCAAAAACGAAAATTACAGCGTAAGATTCAATTGGAGGATATTTTAAAATGGGGTGTGCGGATGAAGGATAAGGGGAAATTAACTTTAGACGGTTTGCAAAATCAATTAGGATTTTCTAAGTCTCAGATGACAAAGAACTTAAATTTGTTGAAAGCAGATGGTCTCTTGACTTATACTTCTGACACGATCAATTTTACAGAAAAAGGAAAAGGGGAGGCAATGCGTCTAGTTCGTGCACATAGATTATGGGAAACGTATTTGGTAAATGAAATAGGTCTAAATGCCGAACAAATTCATGAGGATGCAGAAAAGCAGGAGCATTTATTGACTCAAGAAATGTTAGATGAAGTAGATGCTGCTTTAGGTTTTCCAGAAGAAGATCCGCATGGTTCTCCAATCCCTGTGCGTAAAGGAATGCCTAGTTTTTCTTTGAACAATTTACAAATAGACCAATTTGCCAAAATTGCTGCACAGCAAGCAAGTGATGCGATTGAAGCGAAACTATGGGAATTAGGATTAGTACCCAATGCTAGTTTTAAAGTAGACAGTCGGCACAACGGGACGATCAGTATACTCGTGGATGATAAACTGGTTAATATTCCTGTGGTATTAGCTAAACGGGTAAATGTTGGGGAAGTTATTTCTTGAGTTTGAGAGATTCTTTAACCACGGATTCACAGATTAGGCTCAGTAAATATTTGCAATCCGTGAATCCGTGGTTAAAATATGCTAAACAGTATCAACTACGTTGATAAATTTGTCCATTTTTAAGTGATCTCATTATAGAAATATTCTTGTTTTACTCAAACAATAAAGAGACGATTTCTTCTGACCGAATCGTTTTTTCTAATTCACTAACCTTACCATTATTCCCATTCATTAAATAACAAACGCTTGTTTTAGAATCAGGGAAATAAATCATATTCGCTTTATATCCTCTTAGTGCTCCACCATGTCCGTACCCAGTTCCGTAGGGTGTTTTCATATTGAACCAACCTAAGCCAATTCCATTAAAAGTGAGCGGCGTATCTTTGGTCGAAATCGTTTGGTCTTCTCCGCTAGGCGGAATAACAGTTTTCATTCGTTCGATCATTTCTGCTGAAAATAACCTTCCTGGTGTCATAGCAGCTTGTACATAGGTGCGTAAGTCTGCCACCGTTGATATAGCTCCTCCATCCATAGAGCTGTGTGCAAAAGTAAAATCAGTTCTATCAACTAAAACAAAATTCTCTTCTTCATCGGAATATCCTCGTACTAAATCTTCTGGTGTACTATGAACCTGATTGAAAGAAGTATTCGCCAAATTTAAAGGAGTAAAAATTTGCTCTTGAAATAAAGTAGTACCTGATTTGCCTGTCACTCGTTCTGCTATCAAGCCTAATAAAAGGTAATTACTATTAGAATATTTTCTTTGTGTGCCAGGCGCAAATGCAGCTGGTTCTTCATAAATGAATGCCAATTCTTCTTCTGGTGTCCAAGGATGATTTAGATCATTTAATAATTTAATAGAATAATTAATTAAACCAGTATAGTCTTCAATACCACTTGTATGATTTAGTAATTGTTCGATAGTTGCTAATTCTGCGTTCGCTATCTTTTTAACCATTTCAGGGGCCAAGTATTGACTAATGGAATCGCTTAAATTGAGTATACCTTGTTCCGCTAATTGAAGGATAATCGTGGCGGTGAAGGTCTTAGTAGTACTTCCTATTCGCATTTTATTACAAGCCTTCATTGGGATGTTATTTGGGATATCTGCTAGTCCTGCCGCTCCTGTCCAAATCCCTGCTGGCGATTCAACAATCATTGTCATACCTGGGATACCTTGCTTTATTTTATCTTCCAAGAAGGCATCAAATACAGCACTATTTGGGTGGGTGTTTACAATGTCGGAGGTACAATCATACTTCGAGGAAGTAACAACAGTTGGTTCTTTTATGCAAGCGATTAAACTTAAGGTGATTCCTAACAAGAGGAAGATGTTATATGATTTCATTTTATTTATTCCTTTGTGAAAGAGATTTTCTTAAAGTAAATGTTGTTCTTTTTGCATCGGCAAAAAAGAACCAAAAACCCTAGACAAAAATAATCCCTCCGGTATTTTTGTCAGGCCATCCCGCCGATATGTTGACCGAGCGAAACTTGAACAAAATTATTTGCACTGAACTTAGTCTTCTAATTAAAAGGAGAAACAAAAACCCCTAAACTAAGCGTAGTATTGGCAATAGCAGGAATATCTTTATAGATATTAAAGGGCGCTATTGCGGTCAATTCATATCGAGTGAAAATGGTTATTGGTATATTATTTTGAGGTGTTATTCGATACCCTATCCCCATGCCTATAGATGCCGTCGCACTTGGTTTGCCAAAGTTATTAGATGCTTTATAAGTGCCATTGTCCTGTGTATAAGTTTGTTGTTTAGGGAGTGCATGTAAGTACCCGACACCTGCGGTTCCATGTATATGAAGCCCTTTTTTAAACTGCCATTCATAGGTAGGCTTCCAAGCAAGAGTAATGGCTTGAAATAAAGTTTCATGACTGAAATACCCTATTTCTATATTGTGGAAAGACTGATAAATGCCCGTTTGTTTTTTAGCGAAACCAATTGCAATAGTTCCACCCAAATGTATAGGGTTTTCATTTTTTAAATTGATAAATCCTAATTGTTCACTAAAGGTAGTTACACTAAATCTAGGATTATTGGCAGGGCTGTTTTGGGCAAGAATATTTGCCGTAATAAAAAGTACTTGAATAAGCAGAATTGTTTTCTTCATAACCGTATATTTTTAAATGGTCTATTTCTTCGTTTTTAAGACTACCTAAGAAAAATATACACGTAGAAGAAAGTGAGAAAAGTAAAAATAAAGTCGGGTAGTTAATGAATTTAATGAATTCATTCGATCACTTTTGAG
Organism: uncultured Saprospiraceae bacterium; assembly: GCA_937973945.1. Taxonomy (GTDB): domain Bacteria; phylum Bacteroidota; class Bacteroidia; order Chitinophagales; family Saprospiraceae; genus JAFMDF01. The sequence continues at coordinate 3,912 of CALJIY010000205.1, forward strand.
TGGTCGGATGAAGTGTACGGTATTATTTAAATAAGTAAAATAATATTTATTCTTTGTGCCTCTGTATTCTATTACAACTCCCTATCTCTCTGTAAAAAAGATATTATACTGTAAGACAATAGGCGTCCATAAAAACAAATTGCTATCCTGCTCACCAATCGTGCCGAAGGCAACTTTCGTTCCTAGTTTGAATTTCTTTTTACCATAAAATAATGCGGTATAAATACCAGAAAATTTTTCTCCTTCGAAATAGTTATGACTCTTATCATAGAAGAAATTAGAAAAAAGAATCCCTGCCCTAAAATGGAAAGGTCGGGTAGGATCATTTGCTAAGAAAGAAGTATAGTGGTAGGCTTCCTTCGTCCAATCTTTGTTAAATGGGTCCTTAAAATTGCCATAGATAAATGATAAACCGCCACCAACTCCCAAACCAAAGTATACTTTTTTACCTATTGGCGCAGTATAAGCCATATTATAAGAAGCGAAGTCAGTGTTGGCACTTAGTGCAGAAGTTTTTGTTTGTTCTTCTACCGTTTGCCCAAAACAAAAACAATGAGTGAGCGCGAGTAACAGGGAGGAAATCATATGTTTTTTCATGCTTTACTATTTAAATCATCCTTTTATTTTATTGGAATAATTATTTCTTGCAATGTATAGCCAGCAAAAATGCCTAAGCCATTTTCTATGTTTGAGAAGACGCCAATGGGATCAGTAAACAAATCATCCGCTATATTTTCGAAACGTTCTACGGATAACTCATATTGATATCCTGCGGCACTAATCGATTTTATATGGATTCTGGCAAGTACTTTAGTAGCACTATCTATTTGTTCAAGGGAGGGACTAGTAGTACCGACTTGGGTGGTATAATTTTGACCATTAAAGTTATAATCTGGTAAATAACTTTGCTTTAATGAGCTATGATTAGGAACAACTTGTTCATTATCACTATTGGGGTCAAAAGAAAAATGACCAGCAGGTTCTACAATATATTGACTACCCAGATCAAATTCATACGTAATGGCTATCAGATAAAAATTGGTCTTGTTATTGGCGTCTTCAATAGTGATATCAAAAAGATAATTATTTCGTTGTTGATAAGTGGAGGTTTCAAAACTATTCACTGTTGCTTTAAAAGGAGTGGGCATCTGATCCGTCGCCTGTATAGTTGGGTAGCCTTCTGCCATTGCTATTAATTGATAGGAATGGTTGGCTTCGGGAGATTGTGTGTCAGAAATATAAATGCCATTACTTTGAGGTATTAATTCAATAGCGGTACCCTCCGTTATATCTTTAATAATTATCTGCCCTTTATTGATGCTTGGAAAATTAATCTCCGCTTCGAGCGGCGCACTTTGCGTCAGTTGTACATGCCAAATGGAATCTGTTGAAAAGATAGCATTTGCTACTAATACAGGCGGAACAGCTTCTGGAAAAGGTAAGGATCTTTCGCATGCGACTATTAAAAGACAAAGAAAAAATAACTGCCAGTTTGTTAGATTCATTTATATAATTATTCTTTTAAAGAACTTCCTGTTAAAGATCAACAAGCTTTATTTGCTAAAATTCCTACATTTGTTGTAATGAATAAGCCATATCAACCTATAGAAGACTTTGATAAACTGTTTAAGGAGTATTACCCTGCTGCGGTATTATTTGCTCAAAAATTTGTGCAAGATGTCAATGGAGCAAGAGATGTCGCACAGCAAGTCTTTGTGAAAATATATGAAAAAAGAGAAAAGATTGACATTGAAACCTCTTTTAAAGCTTATTTGTTTCGGGCTATCAGAAATACGGCCTTGACTTACATAAAGAAACAACAAACGCATAGCCGACATACCACTGAGGCGTCTAACTTACAACCTATTTCAACAATAGATCCTGATCCAGTAGAATATCAGCAATTGGTACAACAGATAGATGCTTTAATTGGGGATCTACCCCCTAGATGTCAGCAAGTTTTTAAGATGAACCGCTTTGATGGCAAAAAGAATAAAGCTATAGCTGAAGAATTAGGCATTTCTATACGAACCGTGGAAACACAAATTAGTTATGCTTTAAAGCAACTAAGAGCCAA
>CALJIY010000206.1 GCA_937973945.1 uncultured Saprospiraceae bacterium
GGAGACCAACCAAAAGCAATTCATCAATTAGTAGAAGGCTTAGGTGCAGGAGATAAAGCACAATGTTTATTAGGCGTAACGGGTTCTGGTAAAACATTTACGATTGCCAATGTCATTAAAGAAGTGAATCGACCTACCTTAGTCTTAACCCATAATAAAACGCTTACTGCCCAACTCTACTCAGAATTTAGAGAATTCTTTCCAGACAATGCGGTAGAATACTTTGTCTCCTATTACGATTACTATCAGCCAGAGGCCTATATCATGACCTCTGATACCTATATAGAAAAGGATTTGAATATCAATGAAGAAGTGGACAAATTAAGATTGAGAGCTACCTCTTCTTTGTTATCTGGAAGACGAGATATTATTTTAGTGGCATCTGTTTCCTGTATTTATGGTATGGGAAATCCAGATGATTATAAAGATGGGATCATTCGTATTAATACAGGGATGGTCGTTACACGTAATACCTTCTTATATCAATTGGTTCAAAGTTTATATTCTCGAACAGAAACGGATTTTGGTCGAGCGACTTTTCGAGTGAGGGGAGATACTGTTGATATTAATTTGCCTTATGTGGAGTACGGGTATCGGATTACTTTCTTCGGAGATGAAATTGAAGAAATAGAACGTATTGAAATAGAAAGTGGCAAACGTATTGAGTCCCTAACGACCGCTGCCATTTTTCCTGCTAAGTTATATGTGGCTCCTAAAGACAGAATGAATTCTATCATTCGATCCATAGAAGATGAATTGCATGCACAGCATACCTATTTTGAAAAAGAGGCTCGATTATTAGAAGCAAAACGAATTAAAGAACGAGTTTCTTTTGATATAGAGATGATGAAAGAACTAGGCTATTGCAATGGTGTAGAAAATTATTCTAGATTTTTTGACGGACGGACTCCTGGTACTCGTCCATTTTGTTTATTAGATTATTTTCCAGATGATTATTTAATGGTCATTGATGAGAGTCATGTGACGGTGCCGCAGGTAAGGGGCATGTGGGGTGGCGATAGAGCCAGAAAATTAAACCTAGTAAATTATGGATTTCGACTACCTTCTGCGATGGACAATCGTCCTTTAAATTTTGGCGAGTTCGAGTCATTGGTCAATCAAGTCATATATGTAAGTGCTACGCCTAGTGATTATGAATTTGAACAAACAGGTGGGGTGATTGTCGAGCAAATCATTCGACCGACAGGTTTATTAGATCCACCAATTGAGGTGCGTCCAAGTCTCAATCAGATAGATGATCTATTAGATGAAATTCAACAACGAATTGAAAAAGATGAACGGGTTTTAGTAACGACTTTAACCAAACGAATGTCCGAAGAGCTAAGTAAATACTTGGCTAAGCTAAATATAAAGTGCCGATATATTCACTCGGAAATTGATACCATGGAACGGGTTGAAATTTTAAGAGATTTACGACTTGGCGTATTCGATGTGCTCATAGGCGTGAATTTATTAAGAGAGGGATTGGATTTACCAGAGGTCTCTTTAGTAGCTATTTTGGATGCGGACAAAGAAGGCTTTCTAAGAAACGATAAGTCCTTAACACAAACCTCTGGACGTGCTGCAAGAAATTCTAATGGACGAGTCATCTTCTATGCGGATAAGGTCACAGACTCTATGCAACGAACGATAGATGAGACCAATAGGCGTCGCTCTATTCAAATTGCCTACAATGAAAAGCATAATATTACGCCAACTACCGTTAGCAAGACTAGAGAAGAAATCATGAATCAGGGCTCTATCTTAGATATTAGAGAAGGTGGTAAAAAAGTATATGTGGAACCTAGTGAACCTAGTTTAGCAGCAGATCCAATCGTTGGCTATATGACTCGAGATCAGATAGAGAAGATGATGGCAGAAACAGAACGAAAAATGAAGAAAGCTGCGAAGGAATTAGATTTTATAACAGCTGCTCATTACCGAGATGAGTTGTTTGCTTTGAAAAAGAAATTGAGTTCTAGTGTGTAAATGGAGGGCACTGGGTGTTTTTTTTTTAGAACACTGAGACACAGAGGCACGGAGGAAGTTTATCTCTACAATTCACTCTGTGTCCCTGTATCTCAGTGTTCTAAAAATCCAGCTTTCGCAAGAAAGCCTCCCAACCTCTACTCTCCCCTAATCAAATGAATCGCGCCATTCAAAATAGTTTCTTGCTGAACGACTCCCGTCACCCTAGATTCATAGACTATACAGGTATAAAAATAAACGCCTTCCTCTAAAGGCTTGTTGGCTAAATTAGTCCCATCCCAATTGAGATCTGGATCGGTCGTTTCAAATACGAGTCCTCCCCATCGGTTAAACACTTGAAATTCGACTCGATCTATGAATCGATAAGGAAAAGGTTTAAACAAGTCATTAGTACCATCTGCATTCGGTGTAAAGGTATTCGGCAGTTCATAGAAAGGACAATTATCTACGCAAATGATATTACTAAAACCACTTTCATTCCCATTGAAATCTAGAGCCGTTACGGCATAACAACCTGCAATACCAATATCAGGTTGATGCTCAAATGAAGTATTCGTTGCGCCACCGAGTGTCTCTATTTGTGCAAGTGTACCTCCATCTGTTTCAGTATAATAGACTTTGTAACTATCGGTATCTTCTACATCTACACAATCATCGTTAGGATTAGTCCAGCTCAATAGATTAAATAAATCTTCTTCTAAAGTCTGATTAGTTGCATCATCACAGATATTAGACACCATTAATGTAGGTGGACAAGGCGGCACATCATCCCCTGGCGTGCTGCATATCTCTTGAGAAAAATTAAGCAATGGGTCAGCGTTTGCATCCAAGCCATAAGTCCCCCTACTTTGAATTTTATAACAATACGCTACTCCATTTTCTAAGCCTGTATCCACAAAATTAGCCTCCGTCGTTACACCTATAGGATCAAACCCACCTTGAGCATTTTGTCTAAAGACTTCGTATTCAAAATTATCCCAAGGTACTTGTTCTTCCCAAGATAATTGGTTGGCTCTATCTGTAGGCGTACTTGATAAATAAATCGAAGCAGCAGCATTGGTGACGCCCAAAGGCTCACTTTCTCCATTCACATAAAATGCCACTTGATAAGTATATGGATTCTCTACGGTATTTAAACCCGTGTCTACAAAAACGGTATCATTGGCGCCTGCAAAAGTAGCACTCGTGAAATCTGCCCCTGGTATAGGAACAAAATTCATAGTAAAACCAGTAGACCTTAACACCTGATATCGATAAGGTCCTCTAAATATTAAGGTATCTAAATCACTAGCCACAGGTTTTGTCCATCGGACTTCTATACGCCCAGTAGTAGCATTTGTCTCTTGTACATCTACATTCGTGATCAGTGGTACTTCTCTGTCTAGTTGGACACAAATTTCATCAGATGGCAAACTTTCTACTAAATTATAAGGAAAACCAGCAGCAGAAATTCTTGCAAAATTAGCCAGTATCCGATAGCAGTAGGTCCGCCCTCTCTCTACATCTGTATCCGTAAAGATAAAGCGACCATCTAGCATGTCTGTTATATTCCCAACAGTTAATTTCGTATAACCTTTAGCCGCTAAGCCCCCCGTTTCACACGTATCTACTGGGAATTGGTTACTACCGATTCTACGCCAAACAGAAAATCCATTGAAGTACTCATCTGCTGCATTTTCGCAGAAATAAGGTTTTTCCCAACTCACTTGTATTTCCTCTTCTTCCGCTACTGCCAGAAGATCTTCTGGTGGTGGTCCAACTACTTTAATTAAAACTGTTTGTAATGTAGATAAATAACTCTCCTCACCACCTCTGTTAATAATAGGAAAGTTATCCGAAGATCTAAAAACAACAGAATAGGTTTGTTCTGATATGTGTTCGCAAGTAGTTTCCCAAACAAATCGTCCTCGTAATACTTGGGGACGATAGCCTGTTGGTACTTGTAAAACCGCAGGGCTTTGTGCCACTTCAAAAGGACCGCCAAGCGCCGTTAAATCAACTTGTTGTAAAGGCATATCAGGGTCGGTTACGACAATATCTAATTCTAATACATCTCCAGCCACCACACAAATTTCCTTAATTACTTCAATCTCTGGCGGCTGATTATCACATTCTTCAATGAGAATTTGCATATCTCTAATCATGGTATCTATGGGAATACCTTGACGGTATTCTACAATGATCATAGCGATATTATATTCTCCTGCTCTTTGGGGAGCTCGCCATATAAATTCACCCGTTATAGGGTCTAATTCATGATTATTACCAGCCCCAGGACTAATCATTTCAGGAAAAATATAATTGGGGACTTGCACCTCTGTCCCTGTTTCATCATCTATTCCCCTCAGTGGGACAATCAGATGATACGACAAACTATCTCCATCTATATCATAGGCATTTGGATTATGAACAAAGGGTTGTCCCACACAACCAATATCAATGGGAGGTTGGAGTAGTTGAGGCGTATTATTTACCCCTTCAAACTGAGGATTCAATAAGGTATAAATAGTTTGTAAATGAAATTCAATCATATCCGAATTAGGTGGATTCACATTAATAATGCCCCCGTTTCTATTCGGATCTGTCATTGAAATTTTATAGGTGCCTAATCCCGGATACACATGAAAAGACATGTAGATATTTTTCTTGGTATTATTTGGTAACACTTCTCCATTAGGATTTCCATTGACCACATTACCATTTATTCGAACCAATACATCGCAGGTACCATCGCCCCAACAAAGCGTCAAACTATCTCGATCTGCCTGTACACTACTGGTCACCGTATAAGTGGTAATAGTCGCCTTAATAGTTAAAGGGTCTATTTGTTCCACTGTAATCTCTCCTGCTCTATTATGGGTAGCATATAGTTCTGTACTATTCCATCCTAATAAAAACAGAGATAATAAAAGTGGTACTAAATGATAAATATATCTTTTCATGCAAAAGGTATTTGGAAGTCAGATCGCTATACTGTCAGATCGCTGCGCTATCTATCAGATCGAAAGCATCTCGTTGTCAACGTCATACATCTGACCTCTGACAGTTCCGAAGTATTTCGGAACGTTCTGACATCTGACATCTGGACTCTAACAACTGACCGCTATAATTTTAGAGTGAAAATTAGCAGGTTTTATTCTATTAACAGCTTTTTTAGACAAAAAAATAAGGTAGATGTTTGCAGATTGGTTCTTTTAGATAAAGAAGTTGTTTAAAATGACAGCCGTACGACTAGAGAAAGGGGCTTTTCTTAATTGAAACGCTTAAAATATTCCAACTATGTTTAAAAACAGAAGAGCCATTCTTGTAAACAAGAATGGCTCTTTTATTTTTTTAAGTCTATGTTGAGGGGAAAATAACTTCTATAATTCTTTTCTTAGTCGAGCAACAGGAATACCTAACTGTTCTCTATATTTAGCTACGGTACGACGAGCAATGTTGTACCCTTTATCTCGAAGCAGGTTCTTTAACTTCTCGTCCGATAAAGGCTTTCGTTTATGTTCTTCAGAAATAATTTCTGTTAATATTTTCTTGACTTCTAATGTAGATACTTCTTCTCCATCCTTCGTCATTAAAGATTCGGAGAAGAAATCTTTTAATCGTTTTGTTCCAAATTCTGTTTGAACAAATTTACTATTCGCAACTCTTGAGACCGTAGATATATCCAAACCAGTAATTTCTGCAATATCTTTTAGAATCATCGGTCGCAATTTCTTCTGATCACCTGATAAAAAGAAATCATATTGATACTGCATGATGGAATACATCGTTCGATACATCGTCTCTTGACGCTGACGAATAGCATCAATAAACCACTTTGCAGAATCTATCTTTTGCTTGATAAACATCACCGCCTCTTTTTCTTGACGGTTTGGTCGTCGACCATTTTTACCTTTCTTATATGACCGAAGCATATCTCTATAATGGTCATTGATTCTTAGATCAGGTGCATTTCTAGAGTTTAAAGTCAAATCCAATTCTCCGTCCCGATTAACAATGATAAAATCAGGAACGATATAGTGAACATTCTTAGCATTACCGCCGCCATTATGCCCACTTGCTGGTTTTGGATTTAGTTTTAAAATCTCATCAATAGCATCCTTCAACTCTTCATCCGTAACACCTAATTGGCGCTTTAATTTAGCATAATGCTTTTTTGAGAACTGATCAAAATGACCAACAATGATTTTAAGTGCCGTTTGTACGGTATCTCGTTCTTCCAGCGTTAACGGATCATTATCTAATCTAAAATCTAACTGTAACTTTAAGCACTCTTGTAAATCTCGTGCCCCTGTTCCAGGTGGATCAAATTTCTGTATTTTTTCTAAAAGCGCAAAGACTTCTTCTTGCGTTGCTTCTATATTCTGAGCAAAAATTAAGTCATCTAAAATAGCAATAGGTTCTCTTCTTAAATATCCGTCATCATCAATACTGCCAATAATCTGCTGACTAATTTTTACCTCTCTTTCGTTTTTAAGTTTTAACAAACCTAGCTGATGCTCTAAGTATTCATGAAAAGAACTTTCCACAGCTATTGGGATCGTTTTTTCTTCCTCGTCAGGAGAATAATTCTCCACCCTCAATTTATAAGAAATCGGATCATCTTCAATATAATCCGTCAAATAATCGTCTAATTCGAAATCATCATCTCTGGTGATTTCAGGCTCTACTTCGCCATCGGCTTCTTTAGCTTTTGCCTCTTCTTTAGTGAAAGCTGCCTCAGGATTCTCGACTTCTGAGCCTACCTCTAAATCAGTGCTTATATCAGCATCTTCTGATTCTTCCAATGCAGGATTCGCTTCCAATTCCTCTTTGACTCTTTGCTCTAGTGCTGCAGTAGGAATCTGCAACAATTTCATCAACTGAATTTGTTGAGGAGAAAGCTTTTGTAAAAGCTTATGACTTAGGTGTTGTTTCATTACCGGATTCGCCATGTTTGTTTTGTAAATGTGTGTGTGCCGTTATAATGTCTTATCTCAGTAAAAATCAAGGGGAGCTAATCATTTGCATGATATTGCCAAAGCGGAGAGTTGTAGTGCAAAGCACAGAAATTTAATCTGTATGACAATTCAAAGGCCCTGACAAGTAAATATATAAATGCCCTCCTAAATGAATTAAAAATTAAATTCTAATACGAATTCCTAGTAAAGCCTAAAAAGTAAGTTACAAATAGGATAATAGTCTAATCTAATTTGGTGCTCTTATCACAGGCGATTGAAAAAGAACCAAAAGTTTAATATGCTATGGGATACTTAATTTTTTGAGCAACACTTTGAATAGTGCTTTTATAAGATTAAATGAGATCTTTTTATTATTCAATAAAATTAGATATTCAATCTACTCAACTTCATTCACTTCTGCAATATACATGATTTTTTCCCAATTTGTCCAGTAAAATCGTGTTTTTTTATCAAAAACCTTGCCAAATGCAAGTTAAACTTCTCTTAATCAACGATTTGCTCTTTCAGAAAAAAATACATCTAAAATTATTGCCATATTTCCGCTCCTCTAACCGAGAGAAACTTGATACGGAATTAATCTAATTAGTGTTTTATAAATATGTAAAATACTATGAATTTGTTTTTTATAAAGAAATACAATTTATTCCCCGTCACAATAGGCACTCTTATTTATTTCAAATGTTTCGATTGTATATGGAATAATTTAAATAAAAAAAATGTTAGTAACTATTTAGGTATACTTTTAGTTTATCCATGATATTTCCGATTAATAGGGGTCAACATTCACCTTTATTCTAATGGTAGAATAGCCCTCCTTACTACGTACATGATCCTTCGCCTCTTGAATACTTTGCTTAACTCGATTCGCATTCGCCGTATTTCGAGGCATTTTTATCAATACATCTAAAAGATAATAACTTCTAACCCTAGGAATCCCCGGGATAGCTGGACCAATCACTTGCTGACCTAATTTTTCTTTCAGATATTTAACAAAAAAATAACTTGCTTCGTTTAAGGTCCTAGGTTTTTTATGCTGTAGGGTAATTTGTATTAATCTAAAAAACGGAGGGTAAGCAAATGTATGTCGTTCTTTAATTTCTCTACTAAAAAAGCCTTTAAAATTATCCTTTAGGATTTCTTGAATCACTGGATGAGCCGTATCAAATGTCTGAATGATTACTTTCCCTCTTTTCTGCTTCCGTCCTGCCCGACCACTTACTTGTGTGATTAATTGAAACGCTCGTTCAGTAGATCTGAAATTGGGAAACTGTAATAAATGATCAGCACTCAAAACGCCGACTACTCCAACATTGTCAAAATCTAAGCCTTTCGTTACCATCTGCGTACCAACCAAAATATCTAAACGCTTTTCCTCAAAGTCATTAATAATTTTAGCGTGGGCATTTTTAGTACGTACCGTATCAAAATCCATTCGCCCAATTCTAGCATCTGGAAAGAATATCTTTAATTCGTCTTCAATTTTTTCTGTTCCGAATCCTTTAAGGGATAGCTCCGCATCCCCACAAGCAGGACAATGCTGAGGAATCGCACTTTGATAGCCACAATAATGACAACGGAGGTTATTAGAAAATTTATGATAAGTCAAACTAACATCACAATTAACACATTCTTGATGCCACCCACAGGTATTGCAACGAATCACAGGCGAGTGTCCTCTCCTATTTTGAAAAAGAATAGCCTGCTCCTCTCTTTCTAATGCACCTTTTAATTCTTCTATCAAAACAGAGGTAAAATGGGATTGCATTTTACGCTGCTTATATTCTTCTTTTTTATCGACTAAAATAATTTCAGGTAAGACAGAGCCTCCAAAACGTTTTGGCATTTCTACTAATCCATATTTACCTAATTTAGTATTCTGGTAAGATTCTATAGATGGCGTAGCTGTTCCTAAAACGACTTTAGCTTGGTGTACATGTGCCATAAAAACTGCCACATCTCTTGCACTATATCGAGGCGCAGGATCCATTTGCTTATAGGAAGGATCATGTTCTTCATCTACTATAATTAATTGTAAATGTTGAAATGGTAAAAACAGTGCAGAACGAGCACCTAGTATCACCGACTTATTAGCAAGCGTACTTTTCCAAACTTCTACTCGTTCATGATCATTAATTCTAGAATTATATACCACAATTTCATCTCCATATAATTTCTGTAACCTACTAATTATTTGTGCGGTCAAAGCAATTTCTGGAACTAGGTAAAGGACTTGTCCTCCATTTGCGATTACTTCATTCATCAATTCTATATACACCCTAGTTTTTCCACTTCCTGTGACGCCATGCAATAAAATCGCATCTTTCTTTTCAAATATCGTTTTCATTGAGGCAATCGTCTGGACTTGTTGTTCCGACAATTCCGGAGAATCCAATAAATCTGCCTCGTAGCCCCCCAAACGACTCAGCTCTTTTTTGTATAGCTTAAAAATGCCTTTTTTCTCCATCGCTTTCAGCACAGAAGCATCTACATTTGCCTTTTTATAGATGTCTTGGGTTCTGACATATTCTTGTTGCTTATAAATCATCAAAAAGGCCATGAGCGCCTCTTCTTGTCGGTTTGCTTTTTTTACTTTTTCAAAGGCGGTTTGCAAACTTTCCTCATCTGATGCATAGGGTTCTTGAAGTTCGACACAAGCTATTTTCTTTGGTTTAAACTTTTCTCTTAGTTCTTCTTTTACATAAATTACTCGTTTTTGAATCAGCTTATAAATGATCGGTGCAACGGTCTTTTGACCTAATATCTTTTGTACATCAGAAACGGTTATCTCTTCTTGAATCGTTAATGCTTCGGCTACCAAATACTCTTTATCGGTCAACAACTCAAAATTCCCATCAAAGACGGAACTAAGCACTAAACTTGTTTCACTATTGAGCTTTAAGCCTGCAGGTAAAGCGGCATTCATCACCTCTCCTAAAGTACAGCAATAGTAACTAGCCATCCATTCCCAAAGTGTGAGTTGGGCTTGATTAATAACGGGTGTATCATCTATAATCGCTAGTAAAGGTTTGGGTTTATGATTCGCTGGCGGATCATTGTGAATAGCGATTACTAGACCAGAGTATAGTTTTGTTCGTCCAAATTGTACCTCCACACGTACCCCAAACTGTACTATTTCTACCAAATTATCTGGTACAATATAGGTATATGGCTTGGGTACAGCAATAGGCAGTATGACGGTCACGTAGGTAGCCTCTGTTGGAATAGGATGTAGTGTAGTTGCGTTTTTTATCATCTTTTTTGAGTGGCTTTGGTATCTGCTGCTTTATTACTTATTTTCCGCACTTCGTTCGATCAGTCTACCCGCTAAACTTAAGAAATTTGACTCTGTAACGACCCCTACCAATTCACCTTCGTTGACAACTAGCAGACAACCAATTTTCTTTTCTTTCATAATTTTAATGGCATCTGTGACAGAAGTTTCTGGAGAGATAGCAATTGGATTTTTTTTCATGACCTCCTCGACTGTAATCGTTTTTTGTTTATTAAGTCGCCGTCGCTTTGTAAATTGCTTCAATAACATTCTTGAGGTGACCAAGCCTACCAGATTTCCTTTTGTATCCTCCACTGGTACATACCTAATGCGCTTCCAATCCATCATCTCCGCGACAAATTCAATAATATCTTCTTGCCGAACCGTTATTAAGTCCGTTTCCATGATTTCGTCGACTTTCAAATTAGCAGGTTGGTAAACTTTCAAATCGCTTAGTTTTGGTAATTCCCAGGTATGTACTGGATTGCCTTCTTTTTGGTTCTTATGCATGTAAGATGTTAAAACACTGACTGCCTCGTCATTGTTTGCCTCTTTTTTCAATTTAGTAAAAGAACGCAAGGCCCATCGCGCACCATTCATATGCTTGGTCGCTCGAGCTTCTATAATGGAGAGATATTTATCAATATCTTTTTTATACACTTTTTGAGCAGTCAATCCTTTCCTTGCAATCGGTAGCAGATGTTTTAAGATCAATTCAGCAGCAGTAATCTTTTGATCATTGAACCAGGTGAATTTAGAATCAATTCCAAACCGAGCCGCTTTACCAAAATTATCTCGTACATCCTCCCAAGAAATATGTTTAGTAATGTCCTCTACTTCTTGTTCCATCCCGACCATCAAACCTAACCAAAAAGCAGCATTCGCATATTCATCAACGACGGTTGGCCCAGCAGGTAAGACCCTGTTCTCGATTCTCAGATGCGGTTGGCCATTGGGACTGATGCCATAGCACGGTCGATTCCAACGATAAACGGTAGAATTATGCAATTGGAGGGCGCTTAACTTAGGTGTTTTCCCTTTTTCTATCTGTCCCAAGGAATCTTCTATTTCTGCTCCAGCTAATAAGACTCTAAATCGAACAATATCTTCTTTGTAAATTTCTAAAATAGATTTCTCCAACCAACCACTTCCAAAAGTCACCCTTGGACTACGCTGTCGCATGTGCCGATGGGTTGTTCGGATATCTACGGCTTGTTGAAAAATCGCAATTCGATTCTCATGCCACAAACGTTTACCAAAAACAATCGGAGAATTAGCCGCAATGGCTAATACAGGTGCCGCCAAAGCTTGAGAAATATTATACTGTTTCACAAAAATGGAGGGAGCTACTTGAAGATGCACTTGGAAGCTAGTATTACAAGCCTCTAATAGAGGAGAGTCATGTTTCACTAACAACTCATCAATCCCCATCAAACGCAGTTCGAAAGAATTACCGATCAATTGGCTATGCATAGCCTCTAAAATATCTTTGTATCGTTGTTTAGGGGTCAAATTATGCATCTCCAGATCAAACTTTCTCAAAGTGGGAAGAATTCCCGTTAAAAGAATATCGGAGTGATGTGGGACTAAATTCTTTTGAATTTCTTTTAAATATGTTCTAGTCTCCTGCTCCATTTGTTGAAAGCAGTCTTTTGTAAACTCGACAGGAGATAAATTAATCTCTAAGTTAAACCGAGCTAATTCGGTATCGAGCCATTTTCTATCCTTCATTTTTGCGATTACATCCATCGCAATCGGAACTGGCTTAAAGGTTTTTTGATCAATAATAACCATTTCCTGCTCTGCTCCCATTCGAACAATATCCTTCTCAAACCAATCTTCTTCAATCATATGCCCCAAGGCTTGTACATCTGCTAACAGGTGTTTAATAAACAACTGCATCTGTTTTTCATCAGATTTTCTTGTCTTTTGTTTCATTATACTAGGCTATTATAAATTTCTCTAACGAACATTTTTTAGAAAAGAGAACAGAGAATTATAAATGAAGAAGCAATAATTTATAAAATTATATTTCAACTATCATTGTAGTTATTGGCAATTATTTTATATTTTGAGCTAAACACCTCTAAAATGGTCTATTTACAATAGAAAATCAATAGGATATACTACTTAAAAGGTATGTTTTTTTTGTTAATTTTTTTCTGAAAAATATCAATTATTTTTAATACTTTTGTAAACATCAGAAATCACCCATCACTATAGTATTCACGTAGTTTTTCTCTCTCATTAGTTTAAATAAAAATTGACTTCCTGAAAATTCTTTTACTAGAATTTAGTGCATCAGGAATATGTCTTTCGTTTGCTAAAATCAAGCAAAACTCAATTAAAAATATTTTTTTTAAGAACCCCATTATTTATCTTTAGAAATGTTTATCTTTAGATACTCAATTTTATTTTAAAGGTACATGCTATTCTACTTCTAATCAATCTAATGAAATGAGCGGTAGTATTTCATAATCTTAAAGATAAGTGATTGAGCTAAGTTTACTACCCAAAATATATTGAAAGCAATCCCTGCTGATTATTCAGTACTTTAATTTTAATTAATCCCTTTTAAAAAGTAGAATTACCCTGTGTAAAATATATCCGAGGCCTCATTAATATGTACTTGGCCTTCTATATGATCTTTATCAGAAATAAATTCTGTTTGTTAAAAGATATGTTTTCCACGAGAAGAAAAAAGAGAATTATTACATTATGTGACAAGGTAAATTATTTCAATTTACTTCATCACAACAGGAACAACGAAGGATGTTCCTAAAGGTTAATTCTCAAATATTGAAAATGAAGAAATGGTAGAAACGAAAATCAATCTGCAAGAATCCTTACAACAAGTATTTGGCTTCGATGGCTTTAAAGGCAATCAAGAAGCGATCATTGAAAGTATCATGGATGGAAGAGATACTTTTGTTATTATGCCCACTGGCGGTGGCAAATCTCTTTGCTATCAGCTGCCAGCTATGCTGATGGAAGGCACCGCAATCGTCATCTCTCCACTAATAGCCTTGATGAAAAATCAAGTGGACTCGATTAGAGGCCATAGTCAAAGTGATGATATTGCACATGTACTTAATTCTTCTCTCTCCCGTACGCAAATCAAACAGGTAAAAAGTGATATTACAGCAGGTAAAACAAAACTTCTTTTTGTAGCACCTGAAACTTTGACAAAGCCTGAGAATATAGAATTTTTCCGAGCGGTAAACATCTCTTTTGTTGCCGTTGACGAAGCACATTGTATTTCTGAATGGGGGCATGATTTCCGTCCAGAATATCGACGTATTCGGATCATGATCGATGAGATTAGCAAAGAAACGCCAGTCATTGCCCTCACAGCAACAGCCACGCCCAAGGTACAGTCTGACATTGTAAAGAATCTCAACATGAAGAACGAACAGCAGTTTGTGTCTTCTTTCAATCGAGATAATCTCTACTATGAAGTGCGACCTAAAAGTACCAAGAAAGAAGCTACTTTCAAGAGTATTATCCAATATATCAAAACGCAACCTGGAAAATCAGGAATCATTTATGTACAGTCTCGAAAATCTACAGAAGAAATTGCGACTGTTCTTAAAGTAAATGATATTAAAGCAGCTCCCTATCATGCTGGTTTGGATGCAAAGACAAGATCAAAAACACAAGATGATTTCTTGATGGAAGAGATTGATGTCATTGTAGCAACCATTGCTTTTGGTATGGGGATAGACAAACCAGATGTTCGATTTGTTATTCATTATGATATTCCAAAAAGTATAGAGAATTATTACCAAGAGACTGGTCGTGCGGGTAGAGATGGCTTACAAGGAGAATGTATTACCTACTATGCCTACACCGATATTCTTCGATTAGAAAAATTCCTTAGAGATAAACCAGTTGCAGAGCGAGAATTGAGCGCACAATTGATGCAAGAAATCATGGCTTATGCAGAAACAACTTCTTGTCGCCGTCGATTTTTATTGCATTATTTTGGAGAACAATATAACGACGATCGCTGCGGAAAGATGTGTGATAATTGTAGACATCCAAAAGAAAAATTAGAGGTCCAAAAAGAAATGAAAGAAGCACTAGAAATTGTGCTTGCCTTAAATGAAAATTATAAAATCAAAACTTTAGTCAATTTTGCCACTGGTAAAGAAACTAAAGAAATGAAAGATTTTAAATTTAATGAAAAGCCTTTATTCGGAATTGGAAAAGAGAAAGATGAGACCTTTTGGAATACGATTTATCGACAAGCTATACTAAACGGATTGCTAGATAAAGAAATTGAAAATTATGGTATTCTAAAATCTACTAGTAAAGGCGCTGCATTCATTAAATCTCCATTCCCTGTTCAAGTTCCTATCAATCATAACTATGCAACTGTTACAGTTGATTATGAAAATTCTTCCAGTAAATCTGGCGTCCTAGATGAGTTGTTAGTCAAATTATTAAAAGATTTACGACGTTCAGAAGCGAAGAGATTAGATGTACCTCCTTTTATTATCTTCCAAGATCCTTCGATAGAAGATATGGCCACCCAATATCCAATTTCTTTAGCGGATATGAATAATATTAGTGGCGTTAGTAAAGGAAAAGCAGCACGTTATGCAAAGCCTTTCGTAGAGTTAATCAAAGAATACGTTGAAGAAAATGATATTGACCGACCAACAGAATTCATCGTCAAACAAGTAGCGAATAAGTCTAAAGTTAAAGTGACGATTATTCAAGGCATTGATCGAAAAATTCCTTTAAATGATATAGCGGAATCCAGTCATATTTCAATGGAAGAACTACTACAAGAGCTAGATGCTATTGTAAGTTCTGGTACAAAATTAAATTTAGATTATTACATCGAAGATAATGTAGATGAATACTCTAGAGACGATATCTATGACTATTTCATGGAAGCAGATTCCGATTCCATAGAGGATGCTTTTAAAGTCTTACAAGAAGACGACATTACTATGGAAGAAATCCAATTGATGCGAATTAAGTTTCTTTCAGAAATGGGAAATTAATGTTGAATACAAAGGTAAGGAGATGTAGTACACACTACATCTCCTCCTCTTTGTATACTATACAAAACCGCTCCCGACTAGTACTTAAGCTACTATGCAAACCATCCTACAAACACCTACCCCAAATCTTGCCCAAAGTCTTCACTTTTACCAACAATTAAATTTTCAAGTACTTCCAACTAGCTCAACTATCGTTACTGACGGACAAGTCAATATTTTGATTAATCCAGATCGTTTTGCTCGATTAGGAATTCTAATTTATAGAGAAAATTGGTCTACTATTGTTCTTGCCTTAAAAAAGAAATATACGATATTAGAACAGTCAAATGGGTATTTACTATGCGATCCAAGTGGTGTACAGGTGCACCTACTCCATTCGGAACCTCCTATCATATCCACAAAAGAAGTCTCCTTTGCACTAACTGGTCAATTTGCAGGTGTAAGCATAGAAACAGCAGATATCGCGCAGAGTATTGATTTTTGGGAATCCATTGGCTATACCATCCAATCAGGCTCACTAGATCAAGGCTGGCTCACCTTTTCTAACGGCAGCAATGTTGATATCAGCTTGATGAAACTAGGCAGCTGTCCGCACCTATTCTTTAATCCAAGCCTTACTTATTTCAATGGAACGAAGAATCTAGGCATTATCCAACAATTAAAAGTGCTACAAGTCCCTATCACAGAGGAAATTACCCATTTTAATAAAGAAGGCATTGTTGATAATATTATTATTAGAGATCCAGGGGGACTAGGATTTTTTCTTTTTAATGATTAGAGTTTAGACGAAAGTTTATCATATATATAAGATTTCTGAGCAGATTTTAACAGAACCTTCATAACTTATTTTTATAACTTGCCGTTGTACTAATTGGTACTATAGGATTTGTCTAAGATTGAATGTTCTTTGGCAACTTCAATCATGAATCTAATCAACTACAATCAATCCATGCGATATTTCATATTCTTCTTTCTATTTGTATTCGCTGTTGAGGCGGATGCTCAAGCTACGCAAAAACAACAGGCAGCCTCCTTAAACAATTATGTTTACTTCACGAATGAAAGTGTTCATGGGCTACTTATTGTGCACCGGCTTTTAGAAAACTTCAATCAAAAGATTAACAAGTATGTTGATCTAGAGAGTACACAGTTTAACTTCTATAGCAATGCGGATCTGCCTAGGAATATTTTCTTAGATGAAGAAAAGTGGTTTTACGATGTATCTCCTTATGCCTGGTATGATATCACGCTTACAGAAAGTAAACATCTTCCAGTAGATTTAGCTACGGATTTAAATAAGGAATTAGAGCAATTAAAATCTATTATCACAAGAGTTAATGCTATCCGATTTGAACTAGGACATTTAACAGAAGGGGATGATTTAAAGAAGCGGAAAAATCTAGATAAGATTTATGCAAAGTTAGAAGAGTGTGTTGTTTTATATGATAACTTCAATACCGTCAAGGAAGAGTTACATCTGAAATTGAAAGATGGACATAAGCAATTAAACATTACTGATGATGCTGGCGGAGTACAAGTAATTGGTGCCATCCATGAAAATATAAAAGCTATTCTACAATCTTTACGAAACGATAAAGAAGCCAATCTTCCCAATTTAGCGAAGCATTTGGAATCTAATTTAAATCTTGCAAAAAACACTTTAAATAATACAGCTACTGCTAAGCAATTTTTTACTAAAGCTGATGCCTTTTTAGCTAGTACTAATAAGTGTGCTACATCTGGAAGTTTTTCTGAAGACTATATTCAATATGGAAAAACCTATTACTATTACAATGTAGAGTTAGTTTCTAAAATCAACCGCTATGGCTCTGGATTAGTGACAGATATGAATGATTATATTAAATCCGCTAACGAGTCTGCCATTCTACAAACAGAAGAGCCTCATTTTTTTAAAGTAATTTATCCTAAGAAACAAGTAAAAGTAGTAACTGCCGAAACACTTCCTGGTGGACAATTACCGAGTACGGTAAGAGGGAGACAAGTAGTTGTCCGACAAGCGCCAATGAAATTGAATGAGCCGACGATGTTATTAGAAATATCTGATTATCAATTAAGTGATGGAGATAAAGTATCCATTAATTTTAATGAACATTGGATATTAAATGAATATGTTCTAAAAAGAAAGCCACTAAAAATTCAGTTGCGTCTAAGACCTAATCAGGTCAATTATTTATTAGTACATGCGGAGAACGTAGGGACAAATCCACCAAATACAACAAAGATTACCTATATCTATAATGGGGAGAAAAAAGTAATTACTTTATCGTCTGATACGCAAGAGAGTGAAATGATCGAAATTAAATTGGACAAATAAAATATGTGTGTTTTATATTAAACACATAGATAGTAAAAACTTTAAACCACTTACTGTTTTCATGAACCACAAAAGGAAACAAAAGACTTTTGTGCCTTTTGTTTCTTTTGTGGTTCAAAAGAAATTTACGACTTACCTTAATATGCCTATATATTTAAAATAAAAACTCGTTGATCAGCATGCGGTAAAATCGTTTAAATTACTATTTTGTGGTAATTTTTTTTGAGAAAACGAACGCCACAAAGCCTATTCAATTCATGCTATTACCCTATTTAAACAAAAAAGAAATCGAAGCAGGTTGTGATGAAGCAGGTAGAGGCTGCTTAGCAGGTCCTGTTTTTGCAGCAGCAGTTATTTTACCTACTAGTTTTAGACATTCTTTACTCAATGATTCTAAAAAATTAACAGAAAAAAAAAGAGACCTATTACGACCTATCATTGAACAAGAAGCTATTGCTTGGGCAGTCGCATCTATTAACCCCAAAAAAATAGATCAAATCAATATTTTGAATGCTTCCTTTTTGGCCATGCATCGGGCTATTGCCAAACTCACCACCACGCCCACCTCCCTACTAATTGATGGCAATCGTTTCAATGAATATAAAAATTTCCCCTACCACTGTATTATCAAAGGCGATGGTAAATATGCATCCATTGCAGCTGCTTCTATACTAGCGAAAACGCATCGCGACGAATTAATGCGTAAATTAGCAAAGAAGTTTCCTTTGTATGACTGGGATACAAATATGGGTTATCCAACAAAAGCACATCGCTCCGCGATCCTAAAACACGGCTCTAGTAAACACCATCGAAAGACGTTTAGGGTTCAATAAAAGAAGTCAGAGGTCAGATCGTTCTAGTTAGCTTGCGCTAACGGAACTGTCAGATGTCAGACCAGCCCGACTGCTATTCGGGCGGGCGGGTTTACGACGTTGACAACGTTATGTCTGTATGAGATGTTAGCAATCTGACAGCGTAGCGATCTGGCTTCTGACAGTTCCGTAGGAACGATCTGACTTCTAGCCTTCACAAATTATGCAACTAAAAGAAAGTGCATTACTATTCGATTTTGAAGATACAGAATGGATAGTAAAAAAATATGATGCGCATCAATATTATAAACCTTTGAGCGGTGCAGGTTTAAAGGGGGTAGATTTCATTGGCATTTTCCAACAAAAAAAAGTAGTATTTATTGAGGTGAAGAATTTTAGAGCAAAGCATCCTACCAAAAAAGAACCCTTTTCCGTTCTAGCAGAAACCAAGCAATTTATTACTAAAATCGCAGATAAATTTGAAGATACTTTTGTTGCCACGACTACAATAAAAGCCCTCTTGCAAAAAAAATGGTGGTATCGATTATTTTTAAAATTTGAAGCTAAGCTATCACCTGCTCTATTTTTAAATAGAGATTGGTACTTTTGGCATATTGTACACCGACTGGCCAGCGATAAAGAAAAATTAGAATTTGTACTATGGCTAGAAATAGAGGAACGCATTTCTAGCAAAGGAAAAATAGATCTAGGACAATATATCGACAATATGCTGGAAGCACAATTAGTTGAATTTACAGAAAACATTAGCGTTAGCAGTATCACGCAGCCAATTTATACCTCCTCTTTAAAAGTTACGTTTGAATTAGGGGAATGAATGGGAAATAGCTAGTTTTACACTTCAAAAAAATCACCAATTTTAATAATATGCAAATAGGGTACATAGGAAATGGAATATCCAGTAATTGGAAAGGCTCTCCTAGAGCAATCGCCTTCGATGAAGCTAGTATCAAAGAAAAATTAGCCAACACGCATCTTCCATGCTATATCGTAAAGGATTTTGGAGATCGAATCGGTGTGAGTAATGAAGGAGAAATTACTCAGGAAGGAAAAGGGCTACAACTACTAGCCATGGTTCCTCCCTTAACCGCAGCTCAATTAGGGGACCCTACTTTTCAAAGAGATTATCAATTAAAGTATTGTTATAAAACAGGGGCTATGGCAAACGGGATCGCCTCGGAAGCCTTGGTCATTGCTATGGGAAAAGCAGCATTGATTGGTTCGTTCGGTGCAGCGGGTTTAGTGCCTAGAAGAGTCAATGAAGCCATTGATACCATACAAGCAGCCTTGCCTACGCAATCCTATGCATTTAATTTGATACACAGTCCTAATGAAAAAGCTTTAGAAACAGGGGCTGTTCAATTATATCTAGAAAAAAAGGTTCGGGTGGTTGAGGCTTCTGCCTATCTACGCTTGACCGAGCAGATCGTTCATTATAGGGTCGCAGGCTTGAGTCAAGATGCGGAGGGTACTACGCTAATTCAAAATAAAGTCATAGCCAAGATTTCCAGAAAGGAAGTGGCAAAGCATTTTATGAATCCTGCTCCAGAAAAATTCCTTCAAAATTTATTAGCTCAAGGAAAAATAACGCCACTCCAAGCAGAATTGGCGAAGAAAGTGCCAATGGCGGATGATATTACCGTAGAGGCAGACTCTGGTGGCCACACAGATAATCGGCCATTGATTGCGGTCTTATCTACGATCATTGCATTACGAGATCAGATCCAAGAAGAACAGCAGTATGCAAAAAGAATTCGGATTGGTGCAGGTGGGGGTATTTCTACGCCTGAATCTGCATTAGGCGCATTCATGATGGGCGCAGCATATATCGTCACAGGTTCTGTCAATCAAGCTTGTGTGGAAGCAGGTACTTCAGAACACGTTAGAGAATTACTATCCAAGGTTAGCTCTACAGATGTGATGATGGCGCCCGCCTCAGATATGTTTGAAATGGGCGTGGAATTGCAGGTCTTAAAAAGAGGTTCTTTATTTGGTCCTCGTGCGAAAAAACTCCATGATTATTATACGCGTTATAATTCAATAGATGAGATTCCAGCAGCAGATCGAAAAATCTTAGAAGAAAAAACATTCCGTGCGCCATTAGAAACAATTTGGCAGTATTGCATTGATTTTTTCCAAGAACGAGATCCTGAACAAATTGAACGCGCCAAAGATAATCCTAAACGAAAGATGGCTTTGATCTTCCGCTGGTATTTGGGCTTATCTTCTAACTGGGCCAATGCTGGAAAACTAGAACGAAAAATGGATTTTCAAATATGGTGTGGCCCTGCGATGGGTGCTTTTAATGATTGGGTAAAAGGAACTTATTTAGATGCTTATGAAAATAGACAAGCAGTAGATATAGCCGAACATATTATGACGGGCGCAGCCTATCTATATAGAATTAATTCTTTGAAAATGCAGGGCGTGGAATTGCCGATTGCTTATGGAAGTTTGCCTATAGTCGAACGAGCATTAGCCCATTAGATAGATGAATTTCAGCAATTCATCATTGTACGTTTCATCCGACCACTTCAAAGTGATCGGATGAATTCGTTACTAAAAACACCACTACCTATTCTCTTTTTTCTTAGCTTTTAAAAATGCCCCTTTATAAGGAAAGCCAACCGCCAATCCAATACTCTCCTCACTATAATTCCTATATTTTGGTGATTTCATTTTTTCTTCAGCAGCACTAATTCTATATTTATTTAAAATAGAAGCAAGCGGTTTATTTAAAATACTTAAAAGCGCTTTCCTTTTTATTTTTAAATAATAGCTCAACTTACGAGCATCTAATTCATCATCTAGATAAATTTCTTCTTCTTGAAACAATCGTTGTATTTGATTGCCTACGTCAGGGGATGGCGCCAATCGATGGCGGCTTGGAAAAAATGCATTTCGAAAAGCATAGTACGTTACCCAAAGTACGATTCCTGTAAAAGACAAATCACCAATATAGGTATATCCACGTATATCATATAAATTCAATCCCAAAAATTGATACACCAAAAAATCGCCTACTATATAACCCGCACAGATAATAAATAAAAGTAGAATTCCTTTGACCAATCGCTTCAATCGCATTACCTTATCTATTTCCCATTGATGACCATTTCGCTTGTTTAATAAAGCTAGTTTATATCGGATAAAACGGTAGGAAAAATATAAATAAAAAGAAAAGCCAATCACAAATAAAGCACCTTCTAGCGGTTTACCATAAGGAATATATTGTTGTAACCATACAGATTCTTTATAAGCTGCATCTTTAAAACCTACCGATAAGTAGGAAACTGCTTGGAGTGTTGGAAGGATAAAATGTTTAAAATCTTTTCTCTGTAAATGAAAAAAAGAAAACAATCTACTTTTCACAAAAAAGAATAATAAAGGACCTAAGGCTAGGGTATATTGGATCGGAATAAAATACCATCTCGGATTATTATTAAACACACCAATATTGACTAAAATATTCTGTAACAAAGACAGCGATAAACAGCCCAAGAAAAAAGAAAATAACCAGTTTGCTTCTCGCTTCCCAACTGGTCTTAAAAAATACCATACACTTAGCACACCACTCATTAAAAAAACAAGTAGCATAAAAAAGAAAACGATATGGAAGATGCTAAAACTCAAGTATTTTTTATTTGCAGATTTCGTGGTGAGTAAATAATAGAAAGGATGACGATTAGATCTTACAAGCTCAGATAACTAATTAGCAATATACAAACATCATACAATCGCTCAAGTCTAACATTTTAGGACGAACGAAAAGTCAAAATCGTAATATATAATTCATTGAAAAATGCTTGGGTCGATGGTTGAAGTTTGTAACTTCAACCTAATATGTTGCAAGTTTATAACTTGCTTCCACCAATACATGTTATAAAACGACTTTTTGTTTGCCCTGTATAACATCTAGAAAAAAAGCTACCAATCATCATAGGTATTAGACGTATACCACCCTGCATTATTTTGGTCATTCTCTTCTTGTTGTTCCTTCAATCGCTCTGCTTTCGTTTTTTCAAAAGTGTCTCTTTCTAGAAAAAAAGCAGCTGCCTTATCAGGTTCTAATTCCCACGAAGCAGGTTCTATCTTTTCTGCTAATTCTATTTCCTCTTTAAAGTAGTAAGCAACGAAAATACCAACTAGACCGCCTAATAAATGGCTTTCCCAAGAGATACCTTCTTGATTAGGAAGAATTCCTGCAAAATAGCCACTATATAAAAAAGTAACAATGAGTGCTAACACAATGGATTGTAGGCTTTTTCTAAAAATACCATTCCAAAAGATAAAAGAAACCAAACCATACACGACCCCACTCGCACCTATATGAAAAACATCCCGAGCTAATATCCAAACTGTCGTTCCAGTTAATAAATAAATCATTAAATAACTTCGCAGTGCCACGCGTTCATAAAAGAAAAAGGTGGTCGTACCTAAAGCCAATAAAGGAACGGAATTGGAAATCAAATGATGCCAATCAGCATGGATGAGCGGTGCAGTTATAATCCCTCGGAGTCCCCAAGAATGTCTTGGGTATATACCTAAAAACCCTAAATCTATAGTAGTAATAAACTGAAATATATGTACCACCCAAAGTACAGCTACTAAAGAAAATGCCTTTAATAAACTGTCTTTAAATTTTTTAGATATTTTCATTTAAATATTTATTGCTTTTCCATGTATGCTTGCAAAATGATCGTTGCACTCACTTTATCTATCAACGACTTATCTTGACGTTTCTTCTTTTTTGCACCACTTCTCAAAATAGCTGCTTGGGCTTGTTTAGAAGTAAATCGCTCATCCTGCATGGCAATCTTAATGGCTGGGTAGGTCTCTTTCAATTTTCTTACAAATCCCACGACTAAGTGGGCTATTTGTGCAGGGGTACCATCTAAATGCATAGGTTCCCCTACCACAATGCACTCCACCTCTTCCTCTGCTATATATTTCTCTAAAAAAGTAAAAATATCTTTAGTCGCAACGGTTGTTAACGCAGTGGAAATAATCTGAAGGGGATCTGTGGTCGCAATACCTACTCGTTTAGTGCCGTAATCTATTCCTAATATTCTAGCCATATAAAGGAGCTGTCTGTTAATTTTGGTTCTTTGACAAATTCAGTGTTCAAAGAAATTTAATTTTAAATATTAATAAAATGTTTAATATTTGGCACATTATTTGCCTTTATGATCAGCATACAACAACACGCAAATTATAATTCTAGCTTTTTACTCTTATTACCAACACCTAAATTTCAAATTCGTTCTATTTAATTTGAAAGAACAAAACGAAAGCACCTCCACAACCTGGAGGTCATTTCAAAAACTGATTTAACAAAAACTAAGGATCTAATCCGATGTAAGTAGGCTGAAACTATATGTTTTAGCCTGCTTTTTTTTTGTATGTACTACAAATTTTCCAACACAAATTTCTTGTAAGCCCCTGTAGATTTAACCGTTCCACAATCCTCTATCCGTAAAGAATTTATATATTCTAAACGATCTGAATAAGACGGTCGCGTATCCCTCCATTGTTCTCTAAAATTGATCACATCTAATATTGGAATAATACCAAAACGGTTGAAAACAGAAGTTTCGCAAATAAGCTGAGCGGCTAATTCATCTATTTCTCTAACAATAGAGCTTTCATAAATTAAATCTTTTTGGATAAATTCCGCAATTTCAGCTAATGCTAAGGGGGAAAAAGAGTCTGTATGGTCTACTAAACTTAAAATTGTACTAATATTATATTCCCGAATTAAGCTTTTTAATAGAAAATCTTCACTAATATTAATTGCCTCGAAGGCCATCAAATAATAAATTTCATAGCCTTTACTTAATCCTGCTAGAAAACCACTAGAAATATAGAAATACCCGCCAGGGGCAGAAAAAGCAAATCGATTAGGATCATCTATCACCGTCACTTGCCACGGACGATCCAAATCCCAACGATTATCACTTATAGAAGATCGATCCAAACGAATTCGATACGTTGCTTGATTATAAATAGTTTGTAAGTAATTTTGTATGACAGAATCTCCTTTGACAGAACGATCTAATAATGGAAAATCATTAGGTGCAGCTAATATGGCTTCATGTATCAAATTACCTAATCTTTCTCTCTTTTCTTTTGTTATATCTTCAGGTTGAGGGCCTGGCTCTATACCTTCTTCGCATGCCATAGCGAAAAAGAATAGATAAGCTAGTAATAACGGTATCCAACCATTAAAAGTATTATACTTATCGGGGGTATTAAATTTTAGTGTTTGCAATGAGTAGGAGGTAGTATTTTTGTACAGTAATAATCGAATTTTATTCAAAGATACCGCTAAAACAGGGGGAATAAAAATTAAAAATAAAACCGTTCTTTCAAAAATCCCGTGACAAGGAAATAGTAGACATAAATCGACAATAGGAAGACTTTATTTCTGTTATTTCATTGTCATTTTAACGGGTTTTTGAAAGCATTAAAATCAGTTATATGTTTAAGGATTTAATTATCATAGGAGCGGGTCCTATTGGCCTTGCATGTGCCATTGAAGCGAAAAAAGCGAATCTGGATTATTTAATTATAGAGAAAGGGGTCTTAGTCAATTCCTTGTACCATTTTCCTGCTAATATGACTTTCTTTTCTACTTCTAAATTACTAGAAATAGGAGACGTTCCTTTCATTTCTCATAATGACAAACCCACTCGCAGAGAGTCCTTAGAATACTACAGACGGGTCTATGATAGCTGGCAGCTAAAAGCTAATTTCTATGAACGAGTAGTATCCAATACGCCTATTGCTGGTGGCTATGAACTTAAAACAGATAAGAATACTTATCAAACAAAATCCATAGTAGTCGCTACTGGTTTTTATGATACGGTCCGAAAGATGAATATTCCTGGGGAAGAATTACCTAAAGTCAAACACTTTTATGATGATCCACACCCTTATATTGGACAAAAGGTGTTGGTGGTTGGCGCTGCCAATTCTGCTTGTGATGTCGCATTAGAATTATATTACAAAGGGGCTGAGGTAAGCATGGCAGTTAGAAAATCT
>CALJIY010000207.1 GCA_937973945.1 uncultured Saprospiraceae bacterium
GTTGTCACATCAGGATGTGCCAATGGTGTAGCAGTATTTGGATTGTCTAAGCCAGTCGTCGGTGACCAACTATAGGTAACAGCTCCAGTACCATGCAATAACATGGTTTGCCCTTGACAAATAGTTACATTAGGTCCGCCGCTCACTTGACAAACTGGAGGATTTGGTGGTTGTGTTGAATCACAATCCGTCAATACATTCACTAAAATATCTTCTGTATTCGTACAGCCTCCTGCTCCTGTAACAGTAACGGTATAAGTTGTTGTCGTTGTTGGAAATACTAATGGTGCTTCAGAAGTGGAATACAACATCGTATTGGTATTATTCCAAGCATAACTTGAATGCCCATTCACCAATAAATAGATGCTATCGCCTTCACATATCTCCTTATTCTTATAGGTAATAATCATTGGCTCTTCTGCTACAAATACCGTCACCATATCCGTGGTAATACATCCTCCCGCAGTAGTACCTGTAACGGTATAGGCAGTGGATTGTGATGGAGAAGCAATAGGATTGGCAATATTCGGATTACTCAATCCTGTTGAAGGAGACCATACATAAGTAGTGGCAATATTCATATCTTCACTGACATTCAATTGCGTGGTTTCTCCTTCACATATCGTC
This sequence comes from uncultured Saprospiraceae bacterium, assembly GCA_937973945.1. Classification (GTDB taxonomy): domain Bacteria; phylum Bacteroidota; class Bacteroidia; order Chitinophagales; family Saprospiraceae; genus JAFMDF01. Next base: position 628 of record CALJIY010000207.1, read on the forward strand.
ACGTCTGGACTAGCCGTAATAGAACAATTCGGCACCGTACATAAATCATCTACAGTTACTTGCGCACATTGTATATCAAAACAACCATCCGCTCTAGTAACAGTTACACAATATTCTGTAGTGATTAAAGGCTGGGCTGTTGGGTTGGCAATATTAGGATTGCTCAATCCTTCTACTGGACTCCATCTATAGGTGGTTCCACCAGTAGCATTTAGTTGGGCTAGTTCATCTGGACAAAGTGGTAATGGGGAAGTAACTGCTGCTGTTACACCAAGATCTTCTACATTGACCGTCACTGCCGCCGATGAGGTACAGCCTGATGCATCTGTCACCACTGCCGTATATACTGTTGTTACTTCTGGCATTACGGTAGGGGTAGCCGTTGTTGGATTCAACATATTAGTTGTTGGGCTCCAAGAATACGTACCCGTTCCTGTAACGCTTATTTGTACACTTTGCCCTCTACAAATTGTTCTAGCTGGACCAGGCACTACGGTTGGGCCAGGTCTTACATTGACAGTTACTTGGTCTGTAGCAGTACAACCAAAATTATCGGTTACCGTCACCGTGTAGGTCGTGGTCGTTGTTGGAGATGCGCTAGGCGTAGCGGCAGTAGTACTAGATAAACCAGTGGATGGACTCCAGAGGTATTGCGTAAATGTACCCGCTCCTAAAGTAGTACTTTCTCCTTCACATATTTCCGTTGCACCTGTTGCTTCCACGGTAGGTGGATTATGAACCGTTACAGTCATTGCAGACTCCGCTTCACATCCATTGACCGTCGTAACGGTGACCATATAGGTAGTCGTAACAGTAGGAGATGCGGTAGGATTCGCAATCGTTGGATCGCTTAAGCCTGTAGTTGGACTCCATTGATAAGTGGCGCCACCACCTGCTGATAATGTGGTGGATGCTCCAATGCAAATATCTGCATTTGCACCAACGGTTATTTGTACCTCTTCTACTGAAACCGTAAAGGACTCCGTTGCCATACATCCATCTGCGCCCATTACCTGTACCGTATAAGTGGTCGTCTCTGTTGGACAGGCAGTTGGATTCGGAATATCTGTAGCACTCAGACCAGTAGCAGGAGACCAATCATACCAGACACCTGTTCCGCCCACATATAAATCAATACAGGTTCCTTCACAGATCGTCGTATCTCCAACGGTCAAGACTAATGGTAATTTTCTTACAAAAATACTTTCCACATGGTCGTCTGTACAACCATTATCATTCACATTTAAATTAATCAATTTGCTTCCTTCTGTATCCCAACTAACGGTAATCACATTAGCTGCTGGCGCAAAAGCGGACATAGGAGAAGTACTAACAATAGCTCCTCCATCTACTTCCCAATCAAGGATTGCATTAGGAGTGGCATTGCCTGTAAATTGAATAGTCACTTCGCCATCTTTACAAAATGGTTCGACTACTACAAAATCTGCTTCTGTATTTTCTGCTTGATACAAGACAAATTCTTCTACCAATTCACAGCCCGTTGCTGTCGTAACCGTGATGGTGTAAAAATTAATCAATCCATTTAATTGAGCATTGAAGGTTAAGGTATTCCCTGATACTACCTCATTTGTAAAGGTACCTCCACTAATTGTATGCGAAGCAATTGGTGCATCTATTTCAAAAGTAATAGTAGTACTATTTTCATCACATAGCGTCATATTATTTACAGGTGTTACGATCGTTGCACAACTAACGATACTGCTCCCTAAATCCACTTCTTCTTCCAATTCTGAACAAGATAAGTCCATACATCTGACCCTTACGGAATATACCCCGTTGCCTAAATCACAAAACTCATTAGAGCTTTGCCAAGTAAGGCCTCCATCATTACTATATTCAAAACTATCTTCACAAGAAGTTATTATTTCTATACATCCATCTTGCGCTGTCGGACTTGATGGATTCGTATTGATGGTAGATACTATCGTATTTGGAATTTCATTAATCGTAATATTCTCCCCTATCACCATACAAGTGGTATCAGGATTTGCGATAGCTATGGTATAAGTCCCTGTACTCACATTGGTAATTGTGGAATTGGTATGCCAAGACAAACCTCCATCAATACTATATATTAATCCAGTGGCAGGGATACTATTTATTTGTATCTGACCATTGGTGCCGTCACAGTTAGTTGGGTCTGTAACTGTTGTACCTGATATAACAGCGGTAGATGGATTCACCAAACTAAGATTAGATCCCACAACAATACAAGACGTATCGGCATAAGCGACCCGTACGAAATAAAAATCGGCGGATAAACCTGTGAAGATATTAGAGGTACTCCAGGTACTTCCACCATCTACACTATAAATAACGCCCGTTGCAGGAGAAGAGCTAATCGTAATAGATCCACTTGTATTTTCACAAGTAGAAGGGTTTTCTGACTGTACCTCTGTTATGACGGGTGATCCAGGATTTACAAAAGTATGGGTCGAACCATTTGTAACACAAGTAGTGTCCTCAAATGCTACGCTTATATTATAAGTACCACTTCCCAAGTTTGGAAATAAAGAAGAAGCACTCCAAGTGACTCCTCCATCAATACTATAAATTAATCCATTAGAAGGAACGGTTGAAATATTGATCAATCCATCATCTTGACCACAGCCATTAGGTTGGCTAACCACTTCGTCTGTAATATTAGGAGATGTAGGCCCAGCTATGAATTCTGTGGCTGCCGTAATAATACAACTAGTATCAGCGGAAGCAATGGCTATATCATACGATCCAGCCGCTAAGTCTGAAAACAGATTATTAGTCGTCCATGTGGAGCCGCCATCTACACTATAGATAATCCCGCTTGCTGGGGAGGATAATATTTGAATCGTTCCTGTTCCTTCACAAGTAATTGGTTGTGTAGCACTTACGGATGTAATGGCTGGAGCCGTTGGTGCTACTAGCGTAAGTATCTCTCCTTGTTGGTTACAAGTAGTATCAAGCGCTGCTATTGCAATCGTATAAGTGCCAGCAACTAAATTAGTGAACAAGCCAGAAGTACTCCAGGTTGTCCCCGCATCAATACTATAAATCAATGCTTCGGAAGCATCCGTATTAATCAATATCTGTCCATCATCATTAGTACAACTTGGGTTAGTGGAAAGACCTGATAGCACAATTGTTGGACAAGTTGATGGACAAACAATAGTTACCGCATTATCATTCACACATACCGGAGTATCTGAACCTCCTCCACCTGCTGTGAACAATTGTGAAGGTAAATTGTGCTCAGGTATCATAGGTGTTGGAAAACTGGCTCCTTCTCCTACCAAATAAATACTACCCGCCGTATTGCACTCGATTAAATTTTTAAAGGTAAATAAACTAACCGTATCTCCCATTTCAAATGGAATAAGATTAGTCGCAAAGGAAGTAAGGTTAAAACTGTAATAATCGAATCCGGGTGTTTCCGTCGGATTGATAATCGTACTGCCTACTTCGAAAATTGTTCCTGCCACAGAAGGGGTAATACAGTCGTTTTCTACATGAAATAATCCTGTTGGAGCACGAACAGTTACCTGCATACTACTGATAATACGCTCTATACTATTCCATGTAACATTGCTTAACATTTTCACTTCATAGAAGCCGTTATTTTCTTCTAGAATATACTCTACTTGACAAGGCACAACTGGTGGTGGGGTGTTGCCATCCTCCTCACAAGTCACATTAACCCCTGTTGCATCTACACAGATCGGTTGATCCACGCCGCCTCCTGCGGTAGTCAATTGGGAAGTAACATTATTACTTGCCAAGGTCGGAACCGCAAATGCCCCTTCTGGGCCTACTAAAAATAGATCTTCTGTAGCCGTACAAGTTCCTATATTCTTAAAAGTAAATAAAGGTACGGTCTGACCTGTTACAAATGGTATTTCTGTGGAAAAGGATTCGCCTAAGTTGAAGCTAATATAATCATAGCCCGGTGTCTCTGATGGATTGACGACGGTACTAACTGCAAAAGAAGTATTCCCATAGGTATCTAAAATACAGGAATCATCAATCGTTACTATCCCTGTTGGTGCACGCAAAGTAACTTGCATACTGGCTATGGTATTATCACTACCTGTATAAGTTACATTACTCAACATGCTAACCTCATACACCCCATTCGTTTCTGTTAAAATATACTCTACCCCGCAGGTCCCAGGGGTCGTGTTCGGACAAGCGACACTAACTGCTGCATCATCTACACAGATTGGTTGATCCACGCCGCCTCCTGCGGTAGTCAATTGAGAAGTAACATTATTACTCGCCAAGGTCGGAACCGCAAATGCGCCTTCCGGGCCTACTAAATATAAGTCTTCCGTAGACGTACACGTTCCTATATTTTTAAAAGTAAATAAAGGTACTGTCTGACCTGTTACAAATGGTATTTCTGTGGAAAAGGATTCGCCTAAGTTGAAGCTAATATAATCGTAGCCCGGTGTCTCTGATGGATTGACGACGGTACTAACTGCAAAAGAAGTATTCCCATAGGTATCTAAAATACAGGAATCATCAATCGTTACTATCCCTGTTGGTGCACGCAAAGTAACTTGCATACTGGCTATAGTATTATCGCTGCCTGTATAAGTTACATTACTCAACATGCTAACCTCATACAGGCCGTCCGTTTCTGTTAAAATATACTCTACCCCGCAGGTCCCAGGTGTCGTATTTGGACAAGCGACACTAACTGCTGCATCATCTACACAGATCGGTTGATCCACTCCGCCTCCTGCGGTAGTCAATTGGGAAGTAACATTATTACTCGCCAAGGTCGGAACCGCAAATGCGCCTTCTGGTCCTACTAAATATAAGTCTTCCGTAGACGTACATGTTCCTATATTTTTAAACGTAAATAAGGGTACCGTCTGACCTGTTACAAATGGTATTTCTGTGGAAAAGGATTCGCCTAAGTTGAAGCTAATATAATCATAGCCCGGTGTCTCTGATGGATTGACGACGGTACTAACCGCAAAGGAAGTACTGCCATAAGTATCTAAAATACAAGCATCATCAACCGTTAATACACCTGTTGGTGCGCGCAAGGTGACTTGCATACTTGCTATGGTATTATCGCTACCTGTATAAGTTACATTACTCAACATGCTAACCTCATACACGCCATTCGTCTCTGTTAAGATATACTCTACTCCACAATTGGAAGGGCTAGGATTGTTTGTAGAATTTTGACAAACGACAGAGACCGCTGCATCATCCACACAGACCGGCTGATCCACGCCACCACCTGCGGTAGTCAATTGAGACGTAACATTATTATTCGCCAAGGTTGGTACCGCAATTGCCCCTTCTGGACCTACTAAATATAAGTCTTCCGTAGACGTACATGTTCCTATATTTTTAAACGTAAATAAAGGGATTGTCTGACCTGCAACAAATGGTATTTCTGTAGAAAAGGATTCGCCTAAGTTGAAGCTAATATAATCAAAGCCCGGTGTCTCTGATGGATTGACGACGGTACTAACCGCAAAGGAAGTACTGCCATAAGTATCTAGAATACAAGAATCATCAACCGTCAATACACCTGTTGGTGCACGTAAACTTACCTGCATACTGGCGATGGTATTATCACTGCCTGTATAGGTCACATTACTCAACATGCTTACTTCGTAAACGCCATTATTCTCCGTTAAGATATATTCTATATCACAATTTGGGTTAGAAGTGGTTACCAGTTGAGCTAGTCCACCGGGATCCACAATTCTGCCAACTGTGGCATCGGAATCTCCTTGTTGATTGTCTGTTAAAGTAAATTCCGCAAGCCCAACTGTGGCTCCACCAATAGTAGTCGTCGATAATTTATGTGGATAATTGTACCAAACATTTGGTCCATTACCAGGAGTCATGGGTCCAAACTTTCGGTAAATTAATCCGGAAACATCTGGCACATCGTGATAAAAAATTCTAACATCAATAGAGCCTGTTGCATTTGCTATAAATGCATCTAGTAAATAAGGATAATCATAGCTTGCATCTGCTTCGCTTTGTACCGCTTCCGTTACAATGCTATAGACAAATATTGGATGATTCAAACCAGTTGCCAAGGTTCGATAAGCGCCTGATGGAGCTAATTGAGAAGCTACGGTATCTTGTAGACAATCCGCTATGCCGTCCCCATTACCATCTCCATTATTAGGTGCATTTTCTTCTTCTAAAGTAGGAATGCGATCATTATCATCATCATCATCTAAATAGTTAGGTGTTCCGTCGCCATCATTATCATCGTTCGTGAAATCACCATCACCATCTTGGTCTTCTAATATATTGGGAACACCGTCGCCATCTATATCTTCGTTACAGATATTCGTAAAAGTTAGCACTGCACCACCAACGCAAACTGGCGCATCTGGTGCACCATACCCACTTACTGTTATTTGAGGATTGATATCAACACCAGGTATAGTAATCGTACCAAGTCCATCACCATCACCAATTAATTGTACATTGCCTGTCGGACAATTATTAGCATTTTCAAAACTAAATAATGGAATGGTTTGACCCGCTACTATAGGGAGGCTTGAAGGCGCACTAATAGAAAAACTATAATAATCAAATCCAGTGGAGGTGCTAGGATTAATTTGTTGAGAAGAACTAAACTGAGCAGTTTGAAGATTCTGAATATTATCTACAGATAATTGTCCCGTTGTAGCTTGTAAGCTTACCTGCAAGGAAGCTACAATATCATTTGGATCCGTGTAGCTAACATTGCTGAGCATACTTACCGTATAAGTACCATTTTGTTCTGCTAATAGATATTGAAATAAACAGGTGGTATCTACTGGTGTTAAAGGGCAATCATTTGTTGCTGCAAGAGTGATGGGATTATCCATTGAACCTACCTCACAATTATTGACCGCATCTTTAACTTTTATCGTATAGCTACCATTTCCTAAATTATTAAAGGTAGATGCACTTTGATAATTTACACCATCATTGATACTATATTCTAGATTTGAATTACTACTAGTGCTAATAGTGATAGTACCATCTGTTGCCGTTGAGCAAGAGGGTGTTTCTATTACGATAACAGGTTCAAAATCACAGGTATCTATAGCAGGTGGGGTAACTTGTTGCACACCACAGTCAGCACTCCCAGTATCAAAAGCTCCACTAAAAGCATTCCCTCTACCAAATCCCAAAATACTTATTTGATTACCAATATTGATTGATATATTGTCAAAGGCTGGGTCATCATTATCAATAATTTCTAATGGACCAGCACAAATTCCAGCGTTTTGAAAGGAGAAAAATGGCTTAGATACACCTGCAGTATACTCAAATTCCGTATTACTGACCATTGTAGATACTAAGAAATACCTGTTTTCAATTTCAAAAATTGTAGGAGCATTCCAGGATCCATCTATAGCTATAAAATTTTCTACGACAAAATTACTGTCAGGCAACTCAATGGAAGCTTGTGCGGAACTAGTAATGGAAAGTTGTGTGGAATAGGAAACATCTGAACGATACGATACCGTATAGGTCGCATCCAGCGAATCATATTCAACTTTAAAATTTACCTGCGCAGTAGCGCTTAATGAGGTAAAAAGCAGCATTAAGAATACTACAATACGTGAACAGTAAGTTTTCAACATAGCAAAAAATTGAAGGCTGTAACTATACATCATTTGGCATGATGCTGTTATTCTTGGTTTAGTTTCTTGCTAAATTGTAATAGGTATAATAAAAGATATTGCTGAAATAGAAGAGTTAAAATTGGTAGGCAATAAGATGCACTACCCTTTATAATCAACAAATGAGTTAAAGGTTTCAGGGTTTATTTGCTGAAACAGATGATAGGCAACCATAATACTAAGAAATATATTAAATTCAATTTCCATGCCACTTAGATATATATTTTCTTAAATTGTAACTAGAGGGAAGAGCGAATGGAAAAGAGGAAGGCAGGAATAGGGCATAAAAAAATGCCTTCTATCTTCAGATAGAAAGCATTTTTTTAAAGGAGAAGACTAAAGAACTTTAAGTTCTTAAACAATTTCTTGTTCAACTAAATATCGTTCAGCATCTAAAGCTGCCATACAGCCTGTGCCAGCTGCCGTAACTGCTTGTCGATATACCTTATCCGCGGCATCTCCACTTACAAAAACACCTTTTACATTTGTTAAGGAAGTACCTGGAACTGCTTTTAAATAGCCTGTTTCATCCATATCTATCCAACCTTTAAAGATCTCTGTATTCGGCTTATGACCAATGGCCACAAAGAAACCTTTACAGGGTATTTCTGATTTTTCTCCAGTTTTATTATTTAAGACTCTGACGCCCTCCACCTCTTCTTTACCTAAAATTTCATCCGTTTCGGTATTCCAATGGATCTTAATGTTAGGTGTTTTAATGACTCTTTGCTGCATGATTTTTGATGCACGCATTTCGTCTCTACGAACCAACAAATGCACTGTTGGACAAATCTTAGCTAAATAAGATGCTTCTTCTGCAGCAGTATCTCCGCCACCTACTACGACTACATCCATTCCTTTGAAAAAGAAACCATCACATACCGCACAAGCGGATACCCCTAAGTTAGTAAGTCGTTTTTCAGATTCTAAGCCTAACCATTTCGCAGTTGCTCCTGTAGAGATAATAACGGTATTTGCATGAATCTCTTCTCCGCTATCCGTCCAAACTTTATGAACGGGCCCTGTAAAATCTACCTTAGAAATCAAGGCATATCTAATATCTGTTTCAAAACGTTCTGCTTGCTTTTGAAAATCGGCCATCATTTCTGGACCTGTACGACCGTCTGGATATCCTGGATAGTTCTCTACTTCTGTCGTAATCATTAATTGTCCACCTGGTTCCATACCTGTAAACATGACAGGTTTTAGGCCTGCTCTAGCTGCATATATTGCTGCTGTATAGCCCGCTGGACCTGATCCGATGATTAAACAATTCAATACTTCTGCCATTGTATATTAATTAGTATTTATAATTTTCTGATTCTACTTATTTGTATATACCTCCTCATAAGGTGAAAGTTAGGTTGCTTTTAATAAACCTCCTTGTTCAAAAAGTGCAATAATACGTATAATGCTAGAATAATTTAGTCAAAATCAAGACCAAATCTTATCCTCACCAATAGTCATTCCGTATTAACTTTTGACGATAAGAAGTCTAGTTCCCATTAGTAGCAAACAGTTCTAAAAACAGATAAATTTAGAGATAGTTCAATTATTATTTAAACTTATGCTACATCCTGTATTTGGTGATTTAATTTAAGCTAAAGGTAAGTTTATGAATGAATTAGGTAAGATATTATTTCATTAATCTATCATAATCAGCTATCTATATTTTTATAATTTTAACATAAATAATTATACAAATATGTATTTTTTGGCACATTAGGCATAATCTTTGTCTATGATTAGGTAATTAATCTCTGCAAAAATTTTAAGATAAGTATCAATAAAGTAATCATCCAAAATTTAATATTACTAATTGAAGAATACTTATTTTCACTACAAAACATATCCCATCTGAACGTAACTCTACATTAAAACAGTTTTATTTTTATTTGATAATTCTATTATCAATCACCAATACCCTAAAGAATTTTATAGTAGTTTATCTACCTATAACACCTGTTTTAAACGTAAAGTATTTATCCTTTTCATCGGTCTTAATTTAAACTTTGTCTATGCAAACAATTCTACTTTAAACTGAATTATTAGTTTTTGGATCTAGATAAAACGCTACCTATGGGTAAGTTTTTATTTATGTCTGTGGAATTTTGTGTTATGGAATCTACTCTGGTAAGCCCTATATGGGAGGTGACTCCTCTTGTTCTTACTCAGTCGTTTTTGTAATACAAAAAGCTAAAAGCTCAAAAATTTGGATAGTCTAGAACTTACACATGTTCAACACGATTGTTCACCCCTTAATTTATTGCAGCATGGCCATTGAAATGAGTTTCTCAAAAGAAGAACAAACCAAAGAATCTATCATCGATTTTGTCTATAACATTATTGATTCTAAAATTCAATATTTAAATTATCAGACAAAAGGTATTGCCGTACCTTTAAGTCTTGATGATGCTGAACAAGATACTGTACAAGGAGAAGCTAATAGTGACTCCTTTTCATTAGAAGAAGTAGAGAAAATTTTTCTACAATTTGAAGTGCAGAGCAAACAAAAAAAGCACTTACTTTATTTTCGAAGATTATTGAATCCTAAAAATGCAAGCATCGCCTTAGCATTGTTATCGGATAATATTTTGTTTGAATTTACAGAACAAGAAATAGCGTCTATAATGGATCTTCAGTTTAATCAAAGAGCTGCTTAGCCGACAATTAAGAAAAGCTCAAGTTCAAGTGTCAAGATCAAGTCCAAAACTCACACAACGTTGACAGTCTTTTTTTTTAAAATATTGTCAATTTGATTTTGCCACAGATTATTGAACAAGCTCGACAATTAAACTGATCTCCATCAAAAATATATCGAATGAAGTAGTAGCAATTGTAGTACAAACTTTGTAGTAAGCTTACCCCCTTATTTACCCTTTACCTCTTGCTTGCTATAAAAACTGCGATTGCCTACTTCTATTTTCTCCACTTTGGTCACCCTTAATTATCCTCTTCCAATTAGTCCAATTATTAGCTTGTCGTTTACATTACTTGATATATTTAGAACAGAGAGTAGCGAATAGAGCGCAGAGAGATATTTCGTTTAAAAAACAACGAAATTTCGTCGATTATAAACGAAAATTGTCTCTATTCTCTGCTCTCGCTTCTCTACTCTTTTAAATGCCTAGTAGTGTAATCGTCATTATTAAATTATTATCTTTGGGTACATAAAAACCAAAGATATGCCTCAAAGTGAATCCTATAAAGATATAATCACTAGAGCAACTTCCGCTCCTTCTTCCCCAACAACAGGAAAAAATTATCTGTTTGTAATAGCTATTGATGCCTATACAAACTGCCCTCGACTACACAATTGTGTCAGAGATGCGAATGCCTTAATGGAAATTCTTTACGAAAAGTACTTATTTGATAAAGCCCATACCTATACGCTTTTTAATGAAGAGGCAACGGAGCGTAATATCTTCTATACATTTAGAGAATTAGCCGAAAAGGTTACTTCGCAGGACAATTTGCTCATTTATTATTCTGGACATGGAGAATATGATCAGGTCATAGATGAAGGATATTGGGTGCCAGTAGATGGACATTTAGGTGCACAGGAAGATTATATTGCCAATGGGCGAATCAAGACTTTTTTGAATGCCATCCCTTCCCATCACACCTTTTTGATAGTCGATTCTTGCTTTTCAGGCAGTTTATTTACCCAATTTAAAAATGCGACTGTTGCGAATAGATTAGAAAAAGATCCTTCTAGGTGGGGTTTAACAGCAGGCAGAAATGAAATCGTTTCTGATGGAAAAGCTGGTGATAATAGTCCGTTCGCAGATATGTTGTTGTATCAATTACGAAATAGCACGGGTCCTATCGGCGTCGCTTCTATTTGTAATAAAGTAATAGAAAATGTAATTGCTAACGCCGACCAAACGCCCCGAGGAGAGCCCTTAAAAATAAAAGGACATCGGGGTGGTCAATTTTTCTTCCATCCTAAAAATGCCGCAGCTATTATTCCTTCTGATGCGATGAAGTCAGAAGAAATAATTCCTAAGGGTCTCACGCAAGGAACGACTAGTACGCCTAGTCAATCTAAAGATGCTCCTTTAAAGTTTGCTATTTTAGGTCTTTTCTTAATCTCTATGTTAGGAGGTCTCCTTTATTATTTTTCACGAGATACTGCTCCGACAGAAGTAGTAAATACTCCACAAGCCCCTGTTGATATACCACCTAAACAGATAGTAGAGCCTAGTAAACGCACTTCTACAGAAAGTATAGCTGAACAAAGGACTAATAAAGCCCCTGTGCGTACAGAAAAACCTTCCCCACAAATCCAGCATCAATCTCCTATAAGGCAGATAAATGAAGCTAAGCAAGCAGAAAAAACTTCTCCACAAAGCCAGTATCAAGCTCCTATAGAGCAGATAAAAGAACCGGAACAATCAATTGTTCAACAAGCCCCAATCGAAAAAATACCGAAAAAGCCAAAACTTGTAAAACGGTCTGCTAATGGAAAATATGGCCTTAAAGACCAAAATACAGGACAATGGGTCTTATTGCCAGCGTATAAAAATATCACCGCATTCTCTGGTGGCCTAGCTGCCGTGCAGGATTTTAATTACAAATGGGGCTACGTAAATACAAAAGGAGAAATAATTATTCCCTTTTTAATAGATCAACCTAGTAAATTTGCAACATCAGATTGGGTGGGTGTGATGATTAATGCCCAGATGATACAGATTAATAAAAAAGGACAAGTTCGTATGGGGAAACAATTAGTATCCTTAGCGGAATTTGTTAATCAAAATAAATAAAAGTACATGTTTACAAGCCTAATAAATGCTTCTGAATTACAGCAACTGCTACCTCTTAAAGATTTAGTCATTATTGACTGTAGATTTGCACTTTCAGATACGAATAGTGGTCGCAAGGACTATGCAATGGGTCACATACCCCATGCACAATATGCCCACTTAGATGAAGATCTATCTGGTCCTATTATTCCAGGAACCACTGGTAGACATCCTTTGCCAGCAATTGAAGACATTACCCAAAAGATTAGCCAATGGGGTATTTCTGAAAATACCCAAGTTGTTGTTTACGATCAAGACCACGGCGGAAGAGCAGCGCGCCTTTGGTTTCTATTAAAATGGCTCGGACATAAAAAGGTGGCCGTCTTAAATGGCGGTTGGAAAAATTGGATAAATCAAGGCATGCCTGTTTCAACAAATGTCCCGAAGGTGTCCCCTAGTATCTTTTTGCCTCGTCCTAATGAAGACATGATTTTCTCTGTCGCTCAAATTGAACAAAATTTAGAGCAAGAGACCCATTTAATAGTTGATTCTAGAAGTGCAGAACGATATCGTGGCGAACACGAACCAATTGATCCAATAGCTGGTCATATTCCGAATGCTATCTCGGCACCTTTTGCCGAGAATTTAGATTCGTCAGGATTATTCAAATCAAAAGAGGCGTTAAGCAAAAGGTTTAGCCAACTATTAAAAGATTATCCAGCTAATAAAACCGTATTCTATTGCGGATCTGGGGTGACTGCCTGTCATAACCTTCTGGCACTCAATTATATTGGGATAGACCAAGCAAAACTTTATCCTGGCTCTTGGAGCGAATGGATCACAGAAATCAAAAGACCTATTGCAATTACTAAATAAGCTTATTGTTAGGAACAACTAACACAATATTTTCAAGGAAATGAGGTTTTTGATATAAAACGACAATAATCTTTATGGTAATAGGGGTAAGCCCCTTTTTAATAGTCTTATTAAAGAAGTTGTATAAAAATAAATTGATCAGTAATCAAACAATTTTTGCCTTCACATCATATAGTTATAAATAAAAACAAAATTATTCACTCACTGTTAAAAAGTTGTCGAAGAATCTATTGGTATAGTTACCATTTAACTCCCTGATTAAGATAGGAGTTTAGTAACATACCAATAGCCTCTGGACCTTAGTAATGATATTGTTTAGTGTATGTTTAAAACACTGGTTATCAGGAAGTAGAAATTTAAACATCTTACTAATACACTACTGAATATTTTTAGAGCAGAGAAGCGAGAGTAGAGATGTATTTCGTTCATAAAACACGAAATTTCGTTGTTTTTAAACGTAATTAGTCTCTGTTCTCTGCTCTCGCTTCTATATTCTTTAATGAGTACTTCACTACTAAGGTTTAAAAAAAGTAATATGAGATTAATTACACCAAACGTACACTACACCTTATTAGCGCTGTTAATAATGCTTTTCAGCATTCCTTTATTAGCACAAGAAAACCCAGAAAAACAAAAAAGAACTAAACTTACCAAGGTCAGAGGTTTAGTCATTGATAAAGAAACGAAAGAGCCTCTTCCGTTTGTAAATGTGGCTTTTTTGGGGACTACCGTTGGTACGACCACTGATTTTGATGGAAAATATGAAATTGAAACACAGTGGGGTTCCGAAACAATTGAAGTATCCTATCTTGGTTATGTTAGCAAGACCGCAAAGGTAAATTTAGAAGAACGAAACGTAATAGATTTTGAAATAGAATCAGAGTCGCTCAATCTAGATGAAGTAGTTGTCAAAGCGAAGAAAAAAAGATACCGTAAAAAGAACAATCCGGCAGTAGAGTTGATGCGTAAAGTGATCGCCAAGAAAGGGGAAAACAGTTTGGGTAATCATGACTTTTATGAATTAAAAAAGTATGAGAAAGTTGAACTAGATATCAATAATATTACGGATAAGTTTAAGGCGCGTAAGGCCTTTAAAAAATTTCAATTCATTTTCGATTTCTTGGATACTTCCGAAATAAATGGTAAACCGTTCCTACCTATTTTTTTACAAGAAATTTCTTCCAATGTATATTATAGTAAAGCTGCTAATCAAACAAGGGAAGTCCGTGGAGGTATCCAGGCAACTAAATTGGAAGGCTACTTAGACGAAAAATCTTTGACGACTATCATGGATTACCTCTATGAAGAGATTGACATTTACAAAAATAATGTCATCTTGATGGGGAATCAATTCACCTCTCCCCTAGCCGCCATCGCACCAGATTTTTATCGATTCTATATTTTAGATACCATAGAATATAATGGACTACCAGCGGTAGATATGGCTTTCATTCCTAAGATTAAAGGGAATTTTGGTTTCAATGGAAATATGTTGATCTCCCTAGATGATACCTATCAAATACTCAAAGTAGATATGGGGGTGGTGGATGATATTAATCTCAATTTCGTTCAAGACTTAGTCGTACAACAGGAGTTCGAAAAAGGACCAGATGGTAAGTATTTACTGGCTAAGGATAAAATAATAGTCGATTACAATTTAACCAAAAAAGGGATCGGCTTCTTTGGTAAAAAAACAGTCTATTATACCGATCATATTTTTGACCAAGAAAAAGATCCTAGTTATTATGCAGGTGCAGAAAATGTGGTAGAGGCAGAAGATGCCTGGGAAGTAAAAGAGGATTTTTGGGCAGACAAACGCCCTGAAAATTTAACGATTCAGGAGGAGGGTGTTTACCATATGATCGACACCCTTCAACAAGTACCTGCCTTTAAGAGAGCGCTTGGCTGGGTTTCTTTCTTAACAACAGGTTATACGCCAGTTGGCAAATTTGATGTAGGACCGATTAACTCTTTTTATAGTGGTAACTCCGTTGAAGGATTTAGAGCACGTTTTGGTGGTCGAACAAATGTGAAATTTCATCCTAAACTACAGATAGATACTTACGCTGCCTACGGGTTTAAGGATAAGGAATGGAAAGGGGCACTAGCCATGCTGTACTCTTTTAACGACAATTTTGAGGACAATCCTAAACACTTTGTTCGCTTTGGCTTTAATAGAGAAACGCGTTTCCCCGGTTTAGAATTGGAATTTGTCAACGAGGATAATGCCTTCCTTTCGATACGACGGGGAGAAGCCAATCGAATGCTTTTCTTTGATTCCTTTAGAGGAGAGTACTTTAAGGAAAACAATAATAATCTAACCTCTACCTTTACGGTCGAAAAACTAAAACAGAGCCCCATTGGTTCTTTGACTTTTAACTTTACAGATGATAATGGAGAACCTGCCAGTTTAGATGCAATCAAAACCACGGAAGTCGGCGCTAGTTTCCGTTTCTCTCCAAATGCAGATTACTTTCAAGGAAAGGTCAATAGATATCCAATTTTCAATAAACACCCTATTTTTCAATTGTCTTATCTAGGTGCGTTTAAGGATGTCTTAGGCAGTACACATAGCTACCATAAACTTAGGTTCGGTATCTTCAAAAGATTCTATTTATCTTTCTTAGGCTTTACCAATATGGAGCTAGAGGCTGGAAAGATATTTGGTAATGAGGTACCCTATGTTTTGTTACATATACCGAGAGCCAATCAATCTTATACCTTACAAAGAAGGTCTTTTAATATGATGAACTTCTTAGAATTTGCCAGTGATGAGTATGTCAAATTAAATTTTAGACATTATTTCAATGGCTTCTTCTTCAACAGGATTCCATTATTGAAAAAATTGAAATTGAGAGAGGTGATCACCTTTAAATCTATCTATGGTGGTTTGGCGGATGACAATGATCCTAACAAAAATCCTGGATTGATTCAATATACCAGAACAGAAGATGGTACTGCGGAAACTTTTAGTCTAAACGATAAGCCCTATATGGAAGCGAGTATCGGTATCCTAAATATTTTTAAGGTGCTTAGAGTTGATTTCATTAAACGACTGACCTACTTAGATAATCCGAATATCCCTGAACTTTGGGGCGTGAAAGGATTAGGTATTCGTGGGCGGGTATATGTGGAATTTTAAGAGTTACGGAGTGTTAGATGTTGACAATAATGAACACTGAGTCACGGAGCTCACGGAGACCTTTTAGGAGGTAGGTTGTTAGATGTTGACTAGTAATGAACACTGAGTCACAGAGCCACGGAGAACTTTGAGAGGTAGGTTGTTAGATGTTGACATAATGAACACGGAGTCACTGAGCCACGGAGTATTAGAGTATAAAACTCTGTGCCCCAGTGCCTCCGTGTTCAAAAAAGCATAGCTTTCGCCAGAAAGCACCTCTTTATCTCTATTCCTCCCGCTCCCAGTCCATCGCCCGCTTCACCGCTTTTTGCCAACCACTATATAATTTCTTTCGCTTAGCCGCCGTCATTTTAGGCTTGAAGGTATGATCTAATTGCCAGCCTTTGGATATTGTTTTTGGTGTCCAAAAGCCTACTGCAAGTCCCGCTAAATAGGCTGCTCCTAAAGCAGTGGTCTCAATCACTTTTGGTCGCTGAACAGTCGTCTTTAAGATGTCTGCTTGGAACTGCATCAATAGGTTATTAGCGCAGGCGCCACCATCAACTCTTAATGCCGTTAAGGGTACGCCTGAGTCCTTTTTCATCGCATCCAATACATCTTTCGTCTGATAAGCTAGAGACTCTAAGGTGGCTCTTATTAGATGTGATTTCTCTGTACCACGAGTCAAACCAAAGATGGCTCCTCTTGCGTACATATCCCAATACGGCGCTCCCAATCCTGCAAAAGCAGGTACGACATATACCCCACCATTGTCTTCCACTTTCTCTGCAAAAAATTCAGAGTCTGGGGCACTATCTATTATTTTTAAGCCATCTCTTAACCATTGAATGGCGGCACCTGCGATAAACACACTGCCTTCCAAAGCATAAGTTACTTTGCCATCAATCCCCCAAGCAATAGTGGTTAATAGGCCAGCTTTAGATTCAACGGGTGTTTCGCCGGTGTTCATCAACATGAAACAGCCAGTTCCGTAGGTATTCTTTGCCATTCCTGCCTTGTGACATCCTTGTCCAAATAAAGCGGCTTGTTGATCGCCTGCCATCCCTGCAACAGGAATTGATCTGCCAAATAAAGCACTTATTGATTTTCCATAAACCTGACTAGAAGGCTTTACCTTTGGTAACATTTTGGTGGGAATGTCAAATCGCTTTAATACTTCCTTATCCCATTTTAAGGTTTTAATATTAAATAATAAGGTTCTGGAAGCATTCGAATAATCGGTTACATGGACTTTCCCACCTGTAAGATTCCAAACCAACCAAGTGTCCATCGTACCAAATAACAATTCCCCTTTTTTCGCTTTCGCTCTAGCCCCCGGTACATTATCTAACAACCATTTCACCTTTGTTCCAGAAAAATAAGCATCCACTACTAAACCTGTATTCGTGCGAATATATGGTTCCCAACCTTCTGCCTTTAATTCATCACAAAAAGGAGCAGTTCGACGATCTTGCCAAACAATGGCATTATGAATCGGTTTTCCTGTTTTCTTATCCCAAATCACCGTGGTCTCTCGCTGATTGGTAATACCAATTCCTGCTATCTCTGCGGCAGTCACCCCATTATTGGTTAAGACATCCTGTGCTACTTTTAATTGGGTTTGCCAAATCTCATCTGCATTATGTTCTACCCACGCAGGTTGGGGAAAAATTTGCGTAAATTCTTGTTGTTCGGTAGCCGCAATATTTCCTTTTTTATCAAAGAGTATGGCTCTACAACTGGTCGTTCCTTGATCTAGTGCTAATATGTATTTCATATAAAAATTAGTTTATAAATACTTTTATGTTTTAAGACGAGCATATAACAATCTTATAAAAACGAATCAAAATTCGAAGAAATATGTTTTCACAAAACATGAAGATACAAAAAAACACAAAGTAAGCAATTTATGAAGGTTTAGAGAAGTTATTTTCAAGAAGTTGTTGAATCATAGGTCTATTGGTCCATTTGAAAACACACCAAATAATAGTTTTAAAATTTTATCTTTGCGACATGAAAACGACAGCAGAATTAATAGACTTAATACAATTAGAACAGCTAGATGATAATCTGTTTAGAGGACAAAACTATATCACTCCTTGGGGTCGAGTTTTTGGTGGGCAAGTGCTAGCCCAATCTATTCATGCTGCTCGTGTAACTGTTCCAGAAGACAGAATCGTCCACTCCATGCATGGGTATTTCATATTAGGAGGGGATCCCAATCAGCCTATTATATACAACGTAGATAGAATTCGAGATGGTCGTAGCTTCACAACAAGAAGGGTTGTTGCCATTCAAAAAGGTAGGGCCATTTTTAATATGTCTGCTTCTTTTCAGATAAAAGAGAAAGGCTTCGCCCATCAAATTCTAATGCCAGATGTTCCACCTCCAGATGAGGTTTCAACGGATAAAGAGTGGATTGAGCCTTTTAAGAAGGAACTACCAGACATGTATAAGCGGTATCACATAGATCGACCCATCGAATTTAGACCCGTTGAGAAATTTAATCCGTTAAATCCTAAAAAAGAAAGCCCCTTTAGACACATTTGGATAAAAGCCAATGGCCCAATCCCAGATGACCCATTATTACAAAGAGAAATTTTAGCGTATGCCTCTGATTACAACTTAATGAGTACTTCTTTATTACCACATAGAGATCGGTTTAAGATTCAGAATATGCAGATGGCTAGCTTGGATCATGCGATGTGGTTTCATGGAGATGTCAAAGTGGATGAGTGGCTACTCTATGCGCTAGATAGCCCAAGTGCTTCTAATAGTCGTGGCTTTAATAGGGGTAGCTTCTTTAATCAGAAAGGAGAATTGATGGCTAGTGTGGTGCAGGAAGGCCTGATTCGACATCGGAAGTAGTGGAGGTGGCTGTCGCCACTAAGAAGATTGAACACGGAGACACAGAGGCACAGAGTTAAAAAAAACTCCGTGCCTCTGTGTCTCTGTGTTCAACTTTCCTACGCTAGGTTTTGCCTCCTAAACTCCCCTATCAGAAATACCGAGGCGTATTCACCTTTTCAACCGTATAATTAAAATCATAGCCTACCATTAACTCAAACGTTCCTTTCTGAATAGTACTAAGTTTAGATAAAGTATAATCATAAGCGATACCAATACGCGTTCCATTTTTCAAATAATAAGACAACCAGATATCTCCGGAATCAACCGTACTGATCCCACCTAATGCTTCGACCTCAAAGGCAGATCTAAAAGATACGCCTAACCATAAAGTTCGATAAAAAAACAAAGATAAATCTATATCAAATTGAGTAGGTGCTCCGACTTGATTGACGGCATTTTGACTTGCAGAGAAGTCCGTTAAGAAGCCTACATTCTTTATTAGAATAGAAGGTTTGAATACTAAATCTTGTCCAGAAATAGGAATGGCTGCCCCAGCAGTTAAATAATAATGTCGATAATATTTTGCCACATTCTGCCCTAATCTTGCCTCATTTATTTCGGTAGCTCTAAGATCGTATTCAATGATATGCGGTACGGATAAGCCTACATAAAACTTCTCGGAATGGTAATACAAACCTATCCCCACATTCGGAATGATACGCGTAGGTGTTTCTTCGGCATATACAACATCGGTTAAACGTGGATCTTTAAATGTTAGGCTACTCCAATCTGCCCTATAGTTCGTTAAACCTCCTTGTAGCCCAATAGATAACTCTCCTTTCTCCCCAAAAGAAAAATGATACGCATATACGGCATTAAGGGTAGAGGAAGAGGTAGCACCAATGCGATCATTGATTGCAGTCAGTCCAAGAGATACTCTTTCTCCTACTGGATTTTGCAACGTGAAGGTCTGTGTAGATGGTCCATAATTTAAGGAACTACCCGATGGTGTCGTCGATTGTGCTCCCCACCATTGTTCTCTTGCTAATATATTAACGGATAAATAGTCCTTACTCCCAGCATATCCTGGATTAAAGACTTGACTATTAAACATATATTTAGTGAACATGGGGTCTTGTTGCCCTAGTAAGGTAAGGGTGCTATATAGCAATAGCACTAGTGTAACATGTAGTGTTAGCTTATTTTTCATTGTTTATAGGTTCACCATCGAATAAGTATGGAGAGCAAAAGCTATGCCCGAACCTATATTTGTCTGATAATAGCTTAATTAATCTCTGTTTGACTTTGTTTAGAGCAGAGAATAGAGAGCAGAGAGTAGAGATATATTTCGTTTAAAAATTGATCGGATCACTTGCAGTGGAATGTGGTCAACTTTAGGATTAGATGTCTAAATACACATAATTCAACGCGGTTTTAACTGATTTTATAGGTCGCCTGTATTGGACGTGTTCAGTAGGTCGTGAGCGTGATATGCCAGTATTATAACTGTCAACATCACTCATGACCTACAAAGATCCATATGGCTACGAAGTAGCTCCGCACTGGAGTAACATATAATTTGTAATAAAAAATGTCAACACCTAGATACACGACCTAAAAAGATCCAAAAATATCCGTGTGGCTACCAAGTAGCTCCGCGTTGAATTGTGCCATAGTATGCTGCCTTACTATATCATCTATCTAATTTTCATCGGAGAATACACCCGTACCGCCTGCTCTAGCACCAACGTTTTATCTAAAGTCATCGGCTTTAAGTCCTGATCCACAAACAATTGCATTTGATCCGTATTATGAGGCGCACCGATCTCGGCACAAGTCCCATAGGCATTCACTGATTCCAATTGTACGCCGTCTTTGCCAAATCTAGCTAGTAAAATATAGGATTCTCCTGCGACGCCCTTGAATCTTCCTTCCTTATCGTCGGTACTATACATCGCCGCTAAAACATCTGGTCCGCCGCCTAAAGGCAGGCTCACCTCCCCTCGAATATGTCTTTGTACAGAGCCTAGTGGCACTTCTAAAGTGCCATGGTCCTTCATCAATTTTGCACGACCCTTCGTAATGGCTTGGACACAATCCGCTTCGGTAAGTACATACCCATTATTGTATCGATGATCCTCTTTTAACTGATCCGTTAAGGCATTTAAAGACAGAATGAATAAAGCAGCAGTCGTATTCTTAACTTCCGTATCTCTATTCCATGCTTTTAATAGATCGATGGCATCTTTTATAACAGGATATTTATCGGCAGGTAGCTGTAGCATCAATTCCAAATTCCCCATATAAGGAGAAGTCAATTTGGATGGATAATGCGTATCATATTTTATCTTTTTGAACGTCGCATAATCTAAAGAATCATGTTGGCTCATTAATTCCATCAATCTAGTACTACGGTTATTTTCGACGCCAGTCGCTTGATACCCCATTGTTTTATTGTCTTCATCTTCTACCGGATTATCGGCCAATCCACTAGCGGAAAACGGAGTATTATTGGTATTAAAAACATAGCCTGATTGCGGATTTAATACCTGAGGAAGACTATCAATCGGGAAAAAAGCATCCGCCCATAAGGTAGCAGAGGTATCACCTGGAAGCGTTCCTTTCCAATCATAATTAGGATTTCTGATTGGCAATTTACCATTACTCAAATAGTAGATATTATCTTCTTTATCTGCATAAACAATATTGGTAGAGACGATTTCTTGCATCGTTAAGGCTGCTTGAAATTCCTCAAAATTCTTGGCTTTGTTCATCTTAAACCATTGTTCCGCTGCGCCTATTCCTTGAGCGACTAAATACCGCCAAGCAAAAAATCCCTTCTCTGTTTCGAAGGTAGGGCCATATTTACTTTCATATATCGTTTGTCGAATGGGTATTTTGAGGGGACCTATAATTTTCATCCAAGCCCAATAAGGTTTTTCTATCAACGGCAGCCATTCTCCATCAAAGCGATATAGTCCTTCTTTTTCTGGATGCATGACTAGTTGATATACATCTGAAAAGTCCGCATGATTGACCGTATGTGCCCAGCCTAAATGTTCATTGACGCCATGGAAAATACAACTACCTCCTGGGAAGGTACCTCCTAAAATATTCAATCCTTCTTCGCTGACAAGATGTGCCTCATACCACGAGTACCAGCCTTCTAACGGTTGATGCGAGTTGATCGCCAAGTAGGTATAGTCGTCTGTGGTTTTTCGATTGCTAATGGCTATTGCATTCGAGCCTTTCGGTAAATCATCCCCAAAGCCTTCTGCTACTCTACCCTCTAATATGTTTACCAGATCTTTACCTGCCCCTGATATTTCTACATTTCCCAATAAGAAGCCGATCAACAAATCTTTTTCCTTCAGCGGAAATAAATCTGGTAACAATAATTCTTCTGGATGCAAGCTCGCATAAGCATTGGCCCCTGCGGCAAAGGCGGCTAGGTATTTATTAAAGTGTGGGTTGGTGAGTTGATGGGCATATTTATCCGCAATCTCCGATAAGCCCATGTATTGTACCCCAAAATCTACCGTGATTCCATCTTTGCCTTTTACTTCTCCTAGGCGCCCTCTACCTGCAATCATCTGCTCTTGCATGGTTACAAAGTCATCTTCACATTGTGCCCATGCCAAGCCATAGGCGACCTCTGCATCTGTGGGTGCGAATATATGAGGTACGCCCCATTGGTCTCTGGCTATTTGTATGGTGTCGTAGGCTTCACTTGCTGGTATGGCTTGTTGGCAGGCGTTTAGGAAGAGGATTAGTCCTAGTAGTAGGGGTAGGCGGAGGTGCATTGGTTTTGTTTTGATCCCTGTAGTTTGTACGGGGGTATCCCCGCATTTCATACGGGGTTATTCAAGTTCAACTACTCCGTAGTTGGTATGGGTATTTGAAACTTGATTTTTAATTCAGTCTTAGCCGAGATTGCTCAAAAATCTATATCAAAATAAAACGACCGTTTTATAGAAATCTAGTTGTCAACACTTTGTAAGCTTGATACCTGCCTTCCAAGGAACGCAGGCAGGCTTGAACTTGACACTTGATCTTGAACTTTCCTTCTTATTCTTCTTATCCCTCTACCGCAGAATATTCTACACGCTCTTCAATGATTCGTCGGAACTTCACTTGTAATTGATATTTTTTACTAAAACTAGAGATGACTGGCGAAAACATTAAATCCATTAAATTAGCAGCTTCTTGCTTGGCCTTATCCATCACATCACTATCTATGGCATCTTTTCTAAATTCTGTTCTTAGTAAATTGAAGTTCCTATTAAAATCTTCGTCTTGTAACTCTCGCATCCAACCTACTTCTAGCTTATCTACCTTTGGGTATACTTCGTGGGAAAGAATTTGCGGTTCTGGTAAGGTAACGGTAACTATTTTCCGCTTATCATCTAAATTTAAATCAAAATACTCATCCAATTTAAATCCAACTTTTAGAATACTCATGGCCGACACTTCAATATCGGTAGTGGAAACATCCATTCCCCAAACTTTTGTTTTCAAGGACTTACTCAAACCTTTCCGATCTCGTATTTCCATGGTCGCTAACTCTGCAACTGCCTTCTCTACCTTCTCCTCTAACAAGCCTTTGGCCTTCGCAAAATCCTCTATGGCAGCACGCTCTTGCAATCGCTTAATCGTAGGTCCTAGTCCCTCTTGTAAAGCAATGCCGCAGGGCGTATCAATTCTATTTCCCTTAGCGGTCATGGCGGAAGAGCCAGCCTCTAACAAGCCCATAATCACCACATTTACGAAAGAGCAAGTGTATTTGGAAGCGACTTCATTCAATGTTTCTACTGCACTAGCGGATTCATTTTGATACCATAGTTGATTGTTATTATCCGTCGTATCTCTTAAAGCAATGAAATCTTTATAATATAAATCCTTATAATAATCGTGGTGTTTCTGATATTCTGTTTCCAAATTCGCTTTCACACTCCGACTCAAATCCATTCTATTCGCCACATGCGACAATAAGGATAAATTGAACGTATAGATCAACTGGTCAAAATCTCTACGATATCGTTGAGGATTGGAGAGTATGACCATGGCATCTTCTTCATTGACTGGAGATCGGTAATCGGAAGGAATGTAGGTAATTTGCATTTCCTCAGGAATATGGGTCATATCTGGGTCCCCGGTAGAAAAACTCGTTAAATCTGAAATGCTTGGCAATCCAAAGCCTGATTTAAAGTATTTCACCAACACCATTGAGGCAATACTGAACAAAACAAAGATCAATGCCCATCTACCAATACTGCTTGAAGTTCTCCTTTTTGGAGGTACGTAATCTTCTGACATGCGTTTATTGATTATTATAACGACGAATTAATAGTCTCTCGATTTAGACGAGTTTATTATCCCGTAGTTACTTAGACCGTCAATGGGGTAAGCTGAGCGATCAATTGTTGAATGTTAAACGAAATACATCTCTATTCTCTGCTCTCGCTTCTCTATTCTTCTTAATACAATGAAGTTGTTTAAGAATGTAATTTAGAGTTCAAAAATCATAGTGTAAAGTTCTGAAAACTACTTTTTTAAGCTGCATAGCAGCGCTACGGAGCTTTAAAAAGTCTTTTTCAGGTTCTTGCAATATGTTTTTTGGGACTGAAGAACATTTTTAAACAAATTCAATAGTCCCAAAATAAAAAAAAATCCGCTGGTGGGCGGATTTTTTTTTACTTTTAACAGGAAGCTGATTCTTAAAGATCAGTCTATTATACAATCATCATGGCATCTCCATAGGAGAAAAACCGATATTTTTCTTTAATAGCCTCTTCGTAAGCACTAAGTATTAGATCTCGTCCACCAAAGGCACAAGCCATGATGGCTAAACTAGACTTAGGTAAATGGAAATTTGTAATCATCGTGTTAGCAATCGTAAATTCAAATGGCGGGTAGATAAATAAATTCGTCCATCCCTCTGCTAATTTTAAATTATTGTTGGCAGAAACCGCTGATTCTATAGATCGCATAGAAGTCGTTCCTACGGCACAAATTTTACGGTTTTCCTTTAAGGCTTTGTTTACAATAGATACTGCGTCCTCTTGGATTTTAAAATACTCCGCATCCATTTTATGCTTCGATAAATCTTCTACATCTATCGAACGAAAGGTACCTAAGCCAGTATGTAAAGTCAATTCTGCAAAATTGATCCCCTTCAATTCCAAACGCTTCAATAATTCCTTACTGAAATGTAGACCTGCACTAGGTGCTGCAACCGCCCCCATTTCTTTTGCATAAAGTGTTTGAAATCGCTCTCTATCCGATGGTTCTACTTCTCTATCAATCAATTGCGGCAGTGGCGTATTTCCTAATTTATGTAAATCTTCAAAAAATGCATCTTCTGTATCTTCATATAAAAAGCGGATCGTCCGTCCCCTTGATGTCGTATTATCCACTACTTCCGCTACTAAGATATCGTTATTCTCTTTATCAGAAAAGTATAGTTTATTCCCTACTCTGATTTTTCTGGCAGGATCCACCAATACATCCCATAATTTTTGTTCTCGATTTAGTTCTCTTAATAGGAAAACTTCAATCTTTGCACCAGTTTTTTCTTTTCTACCAAATAAACGAGCTGGAAAAACCTTTGTATTGTTGAGAATAAAGACATCCTGATCATCAAAATAATCCAATACATCTTTAAATACCTTATGCTCAAATTTCCCAGTATCTCTATGAACGATCATTAATCGAGATTCATCTCTATGTTCTGATGGATATTTAGCGATTAGTTCTTCTGGTAATTCAAAATTAAACTGTGAAAGTTTAGTCCTCATGCAATTAATTAAATTTTCTGTTAGATATTAAGGGTTAAAACATCAACTAATATGCCCCTAATCATAAAATAGGTGTAGTCTCCAAAGTTTGTTTTCTCTTAAAATTGCCTCCCTAATCATCCAAAAGAGAGTAAATAACTAGGAATCAAGTTATTGTATGCTTTCTTTTTCGCTAATATTGTCCTAAATATAAAAGGAAACAAATTTTCAAAAAGTGGCAAAGATATGAAAATGTACGACCAGTTGTGGTTTACATTAAAGAAGAATAGCAAACTTTGATAAATAATGACTTTTAGGTGGGAAACGGAAGTGTTCCCTATATTTAACTACTCAGAAGCTCATTTTGTTTCAATTCTCGTAAATTAGAAGATAAAAACAGCTTGTTAATCGAATCTATCAGTAGCTTTGAGCTAAAGAATTCTATCTTTGATATTGTTTAATATCCCCGATCTCTAAATCAGTAATTTCATACATATATGATCACCCTACTAAAAGTTATATCTGAAAGCTTTCGCCAAGCCTATCAATCTTTATTAGCCAATAAAATGAGGAGCTTCTTATCGCTATTGGGTATTTGTATTGGAATTTTCTGCATCATCGGGGTATTATCGGCAGTGGATTCTTTGGAAGA
>CALJIY010000208.1 GCA_937973945.1 uncultured Saprospiraceae bacterium
AAAAGCACAAATGAATCCTCATTTTTTATTCAATACCTTGAATAATATTTACGCCCTTGCAAGAACGCAGTCGCCTGATACACCAGAGATGATTTTAAAATTATCAAACCTATTGGACTATACCATCTACGAGTGTAACGAGACTACTGTACCTATTATAAAGGAATGGGAACTAATTGAAAATTATGTGGACTTACAAGCGGTGAGAAATAGTAATCAATTAATGATTGCTATCCATCAAGAGATAGATAATGAGCAAACGCCAATTGCACCATTAATCTTAATTTCTATTGTAGAAAATGCATTCAAACATTCTACACAGCGGGGACAACAATTAGCGAATATCAAAATTTCTTTAGAGGTAATTAATCAAAAATTGACTTTTAAAGTTGTTAATACTAAGTCCGTATCAGAAGTCAAAAAAAATAAGCCTAAGAAAAAAGGAATCGGCGTTCGAAATGTAAAGAAGCAACTAGCTTTGTTATACCCAAACAAACATACTTATCAAGTAGAAGAATTGGAGAATTCCTATACCGTTATTTTAAAGATTGATCTATAAAAAAAACAATGACATGTTGTCAAGTTTTAAACGAAATCGGTCTCTACTCTCTATTCTCTGCTCTCTGTTCTAAAAAAAAACGATGAACCAAAAAATAAAATGTTTAATAGTAGACGATGAGCCCTTAGCCATAATGGTTCTAAAAGACTTCTTAGAAAAAGTGCCTCAATTAGAATTGATTACCACTTGTGCAGATGCGCTACAAGCTTTTCAGGTATTAAACCAAGAAGCAATTGATTTAGTTTTTCTAGACATAGAAATGCCTGGCCTCAATGGAATTGATTTTATCAAATCTTTGGCGAATCCACCAGCAATTATCTTAACGACTGCTTACAGAGAATATGCCATGGAAAGTTATGAAATAGAAGTGGTTGATTATTTATTAAAACCGATTGCCTTTAGCCGTTTCTTTAAAGCGATTAATAAGTATTTAAAATCAGTCAATAATCTTGCTTTGGAGCAAACTGTTGAGCAAAAAACTTCCCAAGGTTCTATTTATGTATACTCCAATAAGAAAAATATAAAAGTTTATTTGGACGATATTTTATACCTTGAAAGTTTAAAAGATTATATCCGAATCCACACGAGTGAACAGCAAATAGTTTCTAAGGATACCATTAGTCGTTATGAAGAACTATTACCTGATTCCTTTTTAAGAGTGCATCGATCTTTCATTATTAATACGGAAAAAATTAGTGCTTTTACACAGCACGATATTGAGATTGGTACAAAAGAAATTCCTATTGGGAGTAGTTATAAAAAGCGGGTGATGCAGTTATTGAAATAGAAACTATCACGTTCTAAAACAAAAAAGGCAGGCTGCCTTTTATAGCAGTCCTGCCTTTGTGAATTCCACGATTTACTAGGAGGAGGATCATTCTTCATAGCCATTCGTTATAGTGTGAGTCCCTTCATTGGTATAACTAGGCATACTACCTGTTTGAAAACCAATCGTTCTTTGTGGTATAGTCGGACTTGTCAACCCGGCAAACCGCTCCGCTCTTTTGCGAACCAAGTTACTAGTCTTCGTCTGAATACCACTCCATAAGAGTGCAAGGGTAGAAGGAATAGATTCTACTTCCTCGTAGGCTACTTCAATACCACTACCTCTTCGGAATACCTCCACCGTAATAATACAGAAGTACGCTAAAACAATCGTAAAGCCAACCACGCCAGAAAACAAAGAACCCCAAAAACTAGCCACTTTTAATTGAGAAGCTGCTTTTTTAGATTGAACGGTCGTTGCTGCTGCAATTTTAGCATCCAAGCGATTTTGTTCTTTCTCTACCATATTGACACGGCTCTTTTTCCAAGCATCTACTTTGCCACTTTGTATCTCGTTCATCTTGGCTAGCTTACTAGCTTTGAGTGTAGCCAAAGCTGCCGCTTGTTCATGATACTTTCTAGCATGACTGTTGGCCCAGCTTAGCCCTTTTTTACTTTTTTGTTCGTACTCTTTAGCTTTTAAGTTTGCCTCTTCTATCTGCGTATCATATTGTGCATTTAAGCCTGCCACATTTCGGTCAAAGCCATCTTGTAGTAATTCCAAGTCTTGATTGTACTGTACATCTACTCGATCCATCCGCATTTTATAATCCTCTTTGATCGCAGAGTGATCTATTTCGATCGTTGCTAAGGTAGCCTTTGAGGTAAAAGCATGTCGGATACCATTCGTTGATAAATAAAAAGACAATACACACATGCCAATCGTAATACAACTAACAATGCCAAATAATACTTTGTACCACACATTTTCTAACTTCTTCCAAATGATGGCTCTCGTTAGTACCTGTAAAAACTTCCTGCCTCCTAATTCCAAAATAGAAACCATCAGTACAACTGCTAATACGGAAAGCGTAATAGAAATCACTTTCGACGTACCAGATAGTTCACTTTGCATAATGAACCATACGGTGACTGCCTCTGTAATAGCAGAGATGACTTGTGCAATTTTACCTGTTATATCCAAACTAGGAACAATAGGTCGGAATAAGTCATAGAAATCCCGGTTGGTTGCAGATGACTCTATCTGCTTCAATTTTACATTTTTTTCCATTATTATAGTTTAATTAAAAAGAAGTATATGATCGTGTTTGTAACAACTCATACACTGTGTGTTGCTATTTAGACGAAATAAGTAACAAAAGTAACATTTGTAATTTAAGTTATTTTTGTTATCTTTGTTTTGTGAAGAAAAATACTTAAAATGCAAGTAAGGGATTGGGTATATTATTTATTTCCAACTCCCTAACTATTTATCTAAACAAATAAACGATCCAGATGGGAGACGATTTAAAAGTATTACGAGTAATGACGGTATGTCATCAGTTGGCTAAAGTGAATGCTGCTAAAAAAGGAATAAAGCTCCAAATTTATATGGAACGCCTAATAGAAGCAGACGAGCAAGGGCTAATTGATTGGGAGAAATTTAAGTCGCTGACTACAGAAGAAGGTGATAAGGAACAAGAGGCTAAATCAAAGTAACATGTGCTGTATTTATTTTGTTATAAATGCCTTCAGAGGGTATCTACCTAAAGAAAAGGTCAAAACATCACCAAAATGAATAAATAAGTTTCATTTTTTTGCTAAGTATTAGATATATATGCTTACATTTGACCCCTTTTGATAGTAATAATTAGCAATACATGAATAATATAGTTACACAACGCTTTGTAAAGTGCATTAAACAGTTAAAAGAGGATGGAACCATCCGTTCCATGCGTCAATTTGCCTTAGAGGTAAGTTATTTACCTCAAAGTTTAAGCGAAATATTGAAAGAGCGAAGAGATGTAACTATAGAATTGCTTAGAAAGTCAGTGGAAAGATATAAGATGAACCCTGTCTACATTTATACAGGAGAGGGACCTTTATTCATGACAGAAGAAGGGCATAAGAACTTCAGGGTGTTGACAGTCGTAACAAGTGCTTCGGATGATGAGCAAATTGTACATGTACCTGCACCTGCGCATTCCGGCTATGCTAGCCAATTAAATAATCCTGTTTTTATTCAGGACTTACCTTCATTTTCGCTGCCAGATTATAAATATAAAGTAGGTACACATCGATCTTTTGATGTAGCTGGTGATGGGATGGAACCGACTTTATTTGAAGGAGATAAAGTGGTCTGTAGTTTTTTAGAACCTACCCTTTGGGAGACCGCCATTAAAGATAATTTTGTTTACGTGATCGTCACACAAGCAGATGTATTGATCAAGCGAGTATTCAACCACCTTAAAGAAGATAAACAATTAGAAATTTACGCGGACAATACCTTCTATTCTGCCTATCGGGTTGGCTTGGGAGATATTAGAGAGATTTGGTATGTGCGTGCGAAGATCAGCCCATTCTTGCCATCCCCACAAAATATTTCTAGTTTGATAAAAGAAGAAATGTTGACCATGAAAAAAGTCATGGGCGAGCAATCTAGAATGATACAGGAAATGCAAACGATGATGAGTTCTATGAATGATCGTATGTAGGGGAGGGGAGGTTTGGAGTCTAGTCTAGATGTTGACAAGTTAGAACACGGAGGCACTGGGACACGGAGTTTTATGCTAGATGTTGACGATAATGAACACGGAGTCACGGAGCACATGAAGTCTTTTCTATATGTTGACAATAATGAACACAGAGGCACGGAGGACACAGGGTTTTATAGCGTATTCTCTGTGTGCTCTGTGACTGCCTGCCTACAGTATAGCAGTTTCAATAAGTTATAGTTCTCTATCTTAAACTCCGTGCCCCTGTGTCTCCGTGTTCAAAAAAACACTCCTTTAACTCCGCGCCGCTTATCCTTTACTCTTCACCCCCAAAGCCTCAAAATCTCCATTCTTCAAACTCTCCAATGCCCTCAAGACAGTAGGATCAGTAGCATTAAAAATATGGTAGTAGGTATTGTTATTCCACACTTGTGCCCCAATCCATGCTTTTAAGTTATTGAGCATATTAGGCGGAACAGTTGGCTGCAATGCGACGGCATAATTATTCGCTTGAATCTGTTGTTGCGCATAGTATAAAAATGCTTTTTCTATACTTTTATTAATTTCCTGATTGTTATAAAAAGCATTCCCATCTGGAAAAGATTGTAACAATTGCTGTCGACTATTATGAGAAAAATTGACAGCAAAGGGGAATAAAAGGCCTAAGTTATTCAATTGATTGTAATAGTTATCCGTAGTGCTTGGCACATAAATATCTGGGGTAATACCACCAACATCTGTTATCAAAGAGCGCTTATTTCTAGTGGTATACTTTCTTTCTTGAGGTACCGGCAATTGTCGAGTATATCCATTTTTAGGTAGTTTGTCAAGATAAGGAACTAGCCAATCTTGAGTAGCCGTATAAGAACCTTGAACATTACGACCTGCTGGTGTATAGTATTTACCTATGGTAATACGCATCGCAGAACCATCTCCCAATAAATAAGATTGTTGTATTAATCCTTTGCCGTAAGAAGATTGGCCAATGACCAAGGCCCGATCCCAATCTTGCATAGCAGCCGTAAAAATCTCACTAGCAGAGGCGGTGCTTTGATTGACGAGTATCACGACTTTGCCAGACTCAAATCCACCATCTTTTTCTGTGTAATGCTCCTCTCTTTCGGTATTATGACTATGGGTAAATATGACTAATTTTTTCTTTTCTAAGAATTCATCTGCCAAACCTACTGATGCATCCACTACGCCTCCAAGGTTATTTCGTAAATCCAATATCAAGGATCGCATCCCCTCCTTTTTTAAAGCAGTAAGTGCTTCTTGAAACTCAGGTACCGTTAAAAAATTAAATCTCCCCACTTTTATAAAACCTACTTCATCTGTCAGCATGTGTGCAGCATCTACACTATGTAATGGAACAGGCGCACGTTGTATCGTAATGTCTTGAATTGCGCCATTTCGTTCGTAGGTAATTTTTACGAAAGTGCTATCAGGCCCTTTGATTCGATTAGCAATGGTATCCATTCTTAAATTGAGCGTAGACTGATCGTCTACTTTTATGATTAAATCACCTCTCTTTAAGCCAGCTAAATCCGCAGGTCCATCAATCGTTATATCCGTAATCATTGCCTTATTATCAAGCGGGTAGAGCATAATACCAACGCCTTCTTCTGAGATACCATTATCGGCTTGTTGTTGTTTATCTAACTCTTCTTTTGACTGATATCTAGAAAATGGATCCAGCTTCTCTAACATACTTCGAATAGCAATTTCTGCCAAGTAATCATTATGAGTAGAATCTACATAGTGGTTTTGTAAATAGAACATCGCCCAGTCTAATTTCTTAGCAGCATCTCCGCCATAATAGGTAGGTTCTGTAGAATTGTTCGTACTGGTTTCTTGTTTAGTTTCTTGAGCAGATAAGCAAGATTGAAAAAAGAAGCATAAAAGGAATACCACTAATGGTGGATAAGAGTTGATCATATGATTATAATTGATTGAATCTGTTATAGATGTTTTATTAGAATATTTGCCCTTACTCAGGTATTTGGTATTTGTTAATACGTAGGTTGATTAGAATAAAAAAGTGGGACTGAAGTAATATCTAAGTAGACGAAAATGGGTTCCACTAAGTAACGAGAAAATAATAGAATAGGTATGTGAATGGACTATTGGTGAAACTATGCGCTATTATTATTTAGAATTTAAGGTGTTTCTAGTATGGCATTTAATCTAAAAAGGTACTAACTTTGCGATCGAAATTTTTAAAAACATACTTTTCAAAATTATTTTGTATGATCATTATTGATGTAAAAGAGAAAGAATCTATCGATAAAGCGCTTAGAAGATATAAGAGAAAATCGCAGCAAATAGGAGTAATCAAAGAATTACGTAAGAGAAAACACTTCACAAAACCTTCGGTAGAACGTAGAGCAGAAATTTTAAAAGCTGCTTATAAGATAAAGAAATTTGGCGTATAATTCGCTGTATCAACGTTTAATAGATGAAAAAAACTGTTAGATGTTGTACTTCTTTTAAGAAAAAGCCTTAACAGATGTTTTCATCTGCTAAGGCTTTTTGTTTTTGGGATAGCATAACTTGTTTAGTTTTCAGTTAATTTTAATACCTTGATCCCTATAATACCTTGTTATCAGCTCGTTTTTTTGCTAAATTAGAGCTTATTCTAAAAGAGCCTTCGTATAGAAGGTTTGGTCGTAAAGCCGCCAAGCCCACTATAAAACCTATAAATATGAGAAAAATACTATTTTTAGCTACCTGCTTAGCTTTTGCAGTTACTACCTTATCTGCACAATGTCCAACCTCCAATAGAGATGGCATCCATGTGGTTCAATATGGCCAAACCTTATATCGGATTTCCAAGATGTATAATGTCAGTATAGAGAATTTAAGAGCATGGAACGGGATGCAGTTTAATGAACTATTGCAAGTTTGTCAAAACATTCGAGTGAATGCACCGATTGCGGCCAACACGTATCAAGCTCCTGCACAGGAGGTTTTTGTAACACGTAGTGCGCCCGCCGTTCAAACTACTACTTCTACCTCTTATAACAGTTATCAAAAACAAACAGGTGGACGGCATGTGATTAAACAAGGAGAAACCATTGCAGGTATAGCCAGACTGTATGGATATACAGAGGCGCGTTTTAGAGAATTTAATGTTTTAAACCCAGGTCAAGAAAGAACGCCTGGTTCTGTTTTGTTGACTTCTGATTGTGCTTGTGATCGAACGTCTTATGCAGAAGATGCCAATGGTTTATTTTCTGGACAATGGAATGAGCAATTGCGTTCGCCAAATGATTATACGCCTAATCCTAATGCGAGACCTGCTCCAGCCAGTAATTATACCAACCCATTTTACACGCCCCCTTCAAGCAATAGGCCGCCGACCTATAATCAAGGAAATCAAGGAAATCAAGGAAATCAAGGGAATCAAATAAATCAAGGCACCACCTCATGGGGAAGAGTAGCTAATCAAAGAAACAACACGACTACAAATAACCGTCCAGCAAACAACTGGAATAATACATCGAACAATAATAATTGGAATAGGACTCCAGCCACCAATAACGGAGGAACGAACCAAATAAATAATACAGGTTTTAATAATCGACCAGCTACAACAGCGACCACCAATCGACCTAATCCGAATGCTTATAGAAATGAGTTGGGTAAGACGTCGTATTTAAGTCAAGAAGAGCAAACAATGATTAACGAAATCAATTTGGTGCGTTCTAATCCTGCTGGATATGTAAAATATGTAGAGCAATACATTAAGGATATTCGTAGTGGAAAAGCATTTGGTAGCTCCACTAATGTAGCTTATGAGTTAATAGATGAGCTTAAGCGAACGCCACCATTATCTATTTTACAACCCGTTGAATGTCTCTACAAAGCGGCACAGCAACATGGTCAAGAGGCCGTAAGAAAGGGAAGTTCTGACCATAAAGGTTTAGATGGATCTTGGCCTTGGGATCGAGCAAAGCGCGCTTGCCCTCAAATGACAGATGGTAATGAAAATCTAGTTGGTGGCCCAGCTGATGTAAGAGAAGCGGTGATGCTTTTACTAGTAGATGATGGTATCAGCAATAGAGGTCATCGAAAAACTTTGCTAAACAAAGAATGGAAATATGTAGCTTGCTATAAGACGGGGATGGTTGGG
Organism: uncultured Saprospiraceae bacterium; assembly: GCA_937973945.1. GTDB lineage: Bacteria > Bacteroidota > Bacteroidia > Chitinophagales > Saprospiraceae > JAFMDF01. The sequence goes on from CALJIY010000208.1 coordinate 8,174, forward strand.
CGTATGCCTAATAGTTGGGTGCAGATGTTCGGGTATTAGGAGATATAGAGATTAACAGCTGTTTTAGATGTTGACGATACTGAACACGGAGTCACAGAGGCACGGAGAATACTTTTTCTCCGTGCCTTTGTGATTCTATGGTCAATTTTGTCAACATCAAGCATAAAACCCTGTGTCCCAGTGCCTCTGTGTTCCATTACTCACTTTCGCCAGAAAGCCTCAAAAGTCAGTAAACAAGCCCTCAGGAATCTCACTCCCCACCTCAATCTCCGTCAACTTATTTTTCCCTCGATCTCCCGATAATAGAATAGCGCCGTGCGGACGATAATCTTTCCAAGGAATTTGAAATCTAGGAATAGAATCTGTGTAGCTAGGATAATAATCCCATTGATTAATCAAGTTTGTTTGTTGATCTACGTAAACCAAATATTTATTATCTGGTGTTTTGCCTACATTTTTATAAGTCAATTGTAAGACCTCGGATGGTTCTCCTGCTTGACTATTGTCTGTCCCCATATACTTTAGGGTGACTCCAGTATCCTTTAATTTAAAAGGCAATACCAACCAATACGCATCATTAATCCATACGGATTTTCCTTTTTCCATTAAGGAAGGATGTTCGGGATGGCCTTTAGTAAATAAAGTATCGTTGCGCATCGCCTTTCCTTCCATGCTGTGAATATTCAAGAGAATGGCTAAGTCTTCTTTTAAATAATCAACTCGAACATCCCCTGTCAGTTTGTCCCATGCTAATTTTCTAGAACCAAAGAAATTCCATTTAATTAAACGAGTATCCTCCCAATTCTGTCGCCCTCCAACCGCTTCGACTACTTGATCGGCAAGTGTAATTGCTTTCGCATCAGAGTTAGCACTATCGAAACCTGCTGCAGGTGGATTGCCAACTATTCTTGTTTTGGTGATGGATTGCTTGCAAGCGAATAATAGTAGTGCAAAACCAATAGCAAATAATATATTTTTCATAAGGGGAAAGTATTTGAAGAAAGGAATAAAAAAGGGCACTCCGATAGACAAAAGTTGCAGTTGACTAATTCCGTATTAAATTGTTTAGCAAGGAAGCACTATGCCCTATCAAGAGTACCCAGGTTTTGGAATGTCATGTTGTGTAACATGTTGTTCAAGGGAGGAATGTTTTTAGAAGTCAGAAGTCAGACCGTTCTTCCAGAACTGTCAGGTGTCAGACGTATAATGTTGACAACGTGATATTTGTAAGCGCTGGTCAACATCTTGCGTCTGACTTCTGACAGCGTAGCGTTCTGACCTCTGACTTCTATTATTTAGCCAATGCCACCTCTCGATGCACCAGCTCCGTATATAGTTGGCTCAAGCGTTGGCTAACAGGTCCAAAAGTACCTTCACCAATCACTCGACCATCAATTTTCGTTACCGGCGTAACGCCACCAAAAGTGCCCGTTACAAAGGCTTCATCAGCGCCATATAGATCAAATAATGAAAAATTCTTTTGTTTGCACACAATCCCATTTTCTTCACATACCCGAATAATATTTCCTCTAGTAATACCATTCATACAGTATTGGCCAGTAGAAGTCCAGACCTCTCCTTTGGTGACCATAAAGAAGTTGGTCGCATTACAGGTAGAAACGAAGCCATTGATATCTAACATCAATGCTTCATCAGCTCCAGCTTCAATTGCCTGTACCAAGGCCATGACTTCATGCAATTTACTATGACAATTTAAACGAGGGTCTAAATAATCAGGAGCGCCTCTACGGATGGTACTAGTAAATAAAGTCACCCCTTTAGCCTTGCTTTTCGAAGAAGCTTTTTTATGTTCTGCAATGATCACCAAGTTAGGCCCACTAATCGTTAGCCTTGGATCTTGAGAAGGTGTTTTTTTGATACCTCTGGTAACCATAAAGCGCGCATGTACATTATCGTGCATGTTGTTGGCGTTCAAGGTATACCAGATTTTTTCAGTCAACTCAGCTCTCGTCATCCCTAGATCCATCCCAACAGTAGCCGCTGCCGCCCATAATCTATCTAAGTGCAAATCTAAAAATACCAAGACTCCTTCATGCAATCGTACGGCTTCCCAGATACCGTCGCCCACTAAGTATCCGCTATCAAAAACAGAAATTTTAGCTTCTGATCTAGGATATAGCTCCCCATTTACGTAGATTAAGACATCTTTATTTCTGTCATCTGGGAGTGCATTATGTGTGCCGTGTACTTCTTTCATTAATTATTTAGATATAGCGCTCAATATAGGAAAAATTGGATTGTTGTTACTAATTCCTTCTAGTTTTTGTAATCAAGTTTTATCTATTTATATTTATCGCTTAAGAATAATCAGACTTGGGAAGTTTTTAAAACTTACCAAGTCTTTCGTCGATTTAAATAGACTATGAGAAAACGGATCAATATTTGGTCAAGTCCAAGGAATATTTCCACTGCATTTATGTACTCTTTTGCGCAGCGTACAGATATGACCGTCGTAGATGAACCATTATACGCACATTTTCTAAGTAAGACCAATTCAGAAGCAGCACATCCTGGAACCGCCGAAATATTAGAGACAATGGAGTTGGATGGTCATAAAGTAGTAGACGATATGCTGCATGGTATATACCCAACAGATCATGTGCTTTTTAAACAGATGACACATCATCTGATCCATTTGAATGAAGACTTTTTAGCTAAGATGGAAAATGTATTACTAATTCGAGATCCAAGAAGAATTATCGCTTCTTATGCGAAAGTAATTCCGAATCCAGATTTGCCAGATATTGGGATTAAAATGCAGTATGATTTATTTCAAAAATTATCTAAAGTAGGGAAATTAGCGGCTGTGGTGGACGCTAAATATTTACTCCTTGATCCCAATGGCGTATTAAGTCAATTATGTGCGCATTTAGAAATTCCTTTTCAGGAACAAATGCTCGAATGGACAGCTGGACCAAGATCAGAAGATGGATGCTGGGCAAAATATTGGTATGCTAATGTGCATCAGTCTACTGGATTTATGCCGTATGAAGAGAAAGAAATTAAACTTTTAGGTAATTTAGCAGAACTGGCAGATAGGTGCCAGCCTTATTATTCTTTTTTATCGGAGTATACGATTAGGTAGAATAGAGAAGCGGGAGCAGAACAGCCCGACTGCCATCAGGTGGGCGGGGAATAGAGACCTATTTTGTTTAAAAACAAGAAAAATAAAAAACATGAAACTAAGATTAATGCTCTTATGTATGTGTTCCTTAAGTGCTTATATGTACTTAGCGGCGCAAATTACGGATCCTAAAGCAACAGAAGTATGGGAACCTGAACCGCGAGTAGTGACTTCCGGAATCGGGACGGCACCACCTTCTGATGCCATTGTTTTATTTGACGGGACTAGTCTAGAGCATTGGATGACATTGGATAGTGCGGCTGCAGGATGGCAAATAAAAGATGGAACTATGACTGTGGTGAAAGGAACAGGAGATATTCGAACAAAACAAAATTTTGGTAGTGTACAATTACACTTGGAATGGCGAACACCTGCTGTGGTAGAAAGCGAAGGGCAGGGTAGAGGGAATAGTGGCGTTTTCTTACAAGGAATTTATGAAGTGCAAGTTTTAGACAGCTATAAAAATAGGACCTATTCTAATGGTCAAGCAGCGTCTATTTATAAGCAACATATACCTTTAGTAAATGCCTGCCGTCCGCCAGGTGAATGGCAGACCTACGATATTATTTTTATGGAGCCCGTATTCAATGCTGACGGAATAAAGGTGAGATCAGGTAGCTTGACGGTCATTCAGAATGGCGTGTTGGTTCAGAATAATATTGAGATAAAAGGGACAACACCTTATATTGGTTTACCTCAAAATCCTGCACATGGTGATGGGCCATTGAAATTACAAGATCATGGGAACCCTGTTAGTTACAGAAATATTTGGCTGCGAGAATTATAAATACTCAATAGGGTCGCTGGTGGTCTGATGCTGGGCGATACTTTCAAAGTATCGCTCAGCATTAGAATATTGGTGAAGTATAAGGTATAAAGTAGTAGGTATGAAGTAGTAAGATGTTGACAGTCAATGTTTAAAAAAATCATATTGGTCTACTTTATCTTGACTTACTACTTATTCAACCCATTGAAAAATTATCCAGAATTTTGGGATCCAGAATTTTTCAATAGCTTTATGTATTCTGCCTCCTTTTTCAAATCCTTCATGCTCAATACGGATGTAGGTGGATGATCTGTCTGTTGGAGCGCTAATTCATACCAACTAACTCGCTGCCAGGCCCCTAATTTATAGCCAATATTATTATAAGTACCAACCAATTGGAAGCCAAGACTTTTATGAAAGGCGACACTTGCTTGATTAGGTTGCACGATACCAGCTAATGCATTGGTATAGCCTTGTAAGCGAAGTAATTGAAATAGGGTAGTATATAGTTTTTTGGCAATACCTTGCCTTTTATAGGCATCATGAACATAAACAGATACTTCTCTGTTCCATTGATAGGCAGCTCTACCTCTATGGGCACTCGCATAGGCGTAACCTGCTATTACCCCCTTTTTTTCATATACTAGCCAAGGCGATTCTTCGAGGTACTTTTCTACTCGTTGGGTGAAATCGGTAATTGATGGTACCTCTAATTCAAATGTAATTGTGGTGTTAAGAACGTATGGAGCGTATATATTTAAAATTTCTGAGGCATCTAAAGGTTTGGCTAATCTTATTTGATACATATAAAAGTCTTCTTTATTGCAAAATAAGGATAATTCTTATGTGTTTTAATCAAAGTTAGTTCCTTTATTTTCTAATTTTTTTATCTTTACTTTACTACTTGTGGTATGATTATGGGAACAGCTTAAGTACCACTTTGCAGATCCTAAAGCCAAGTTTTTAAACAGCGGAACAAGCATTAAAGTCCCTCTATTAATAGATGGGTTTTAAATATAAACATAACACTAAAATTAATAAACTTGTACACAGAAGTACACTATCCATTAAGAAAAATTCCACCTAAAAAATTAGATGATTACTTGTCGAAAGGCTGGTTCCGTATGGGGCAGACCATTTTTACTTGTTGGTTCTTGTTTATGGAGCGTAGATTTTTTTCTGCTATTTGGATAAGACAAGACCTGAAGGATTTTAAATTTAAAAAGCGCTCCCGTAAGTTGATGAATCGAAACAAACGATTATTTACTTACAAAGTGGGTAGAGCAGTAATTGATCGGCCTAAGGAGATATTATATCAAAAACATCGAGTTAGATTTAATACAGGTGGCGTATATAGGAGTTTGAGGCAATCTTTATTAAGTGGTTCTAGTTTTTCTATATATGATACGCGTCAGATTGAGATATATGAAGGTGACCAGTTAGTTGCCGCTAGTTTTTTTGACGTAGGAGAGGAAAGTGTCGCTAGTATAACAGGAATTTTTGATCCAGCATATAATCAACATAGTTTGGGGTTCTATACCATGTTGTTGGAAATGGAATTTTCTATATCAACCAATAAAAAATTCTACTATCCTGGATATATTGTACCGGGTAATCCTCGGTTTGATTATAAAGCAAGAATTGGTGCTGTTGATTTTTATGATTTTACTCATGAAAAATGGCGACCTATTGCTGAATTAGATTTAAAAGAAATCCCCTCTAGTTTATTGATGGGTAAATTAGAAACAATTAAATTCTACCTTTCCAAGAAAGGAATAGAAAGCGAAATCTATTACTTCCCACCTTATGAATCTGCAGGTATAGATCCTCTTTTAGAAGATCTGTTGAAGCACCCAATGTACTTGAAATGTATCTCTACAAAATTTAGACACTTTGATCTTTTTGTGGTTTATGATTTATTAAAAGAAGAATACCAATTAGGTATTTACTATAACTTAGATGATTTTTCCGATTGGATGGCCAATCGGCAAGACAATTCAGGATCATTTTCCTATAATATATATATGTTAGGGGAGGTCGTTGCAGAGAAAAAACTACCTAAAGAAATTTCTGAAGATGTCTATGAGTTTATTCATGGTAGTTAATAATGAAATAGGTCTCTAATCTCTCTTCTATAAAGTGCCCCGTTGGTTAAAATATGATTGAGGAGTACTAAGATACTGGTTATCAAGTCTTATAAATTTGTATGTATCCACCTTTTTTTGAAAATTAACCTTAATTTAATAGCCTCCTTCTCGTGAAACACTCCTTATTATTGTTAGTTTTGGGCATTGGTTTCTAAGGAATATTCCAACATAAGCGTTTCATAAAGAACCAGATCTATAATAACCGCAAATGAATTCATACAAAGCTGATTTCAAAACCTCGGTATAAATGAAAAAAATGAGTGATAACCAAACGGTGTTAGTCGTAGATGACGAATCAGATATTTTAGAATTTTTAAAATACAATTTAGAAAAGGAAGGTTTTGTAGTGGCAACAGCGGAGAACGGGAAAGAGGCGCTAGAGATCGCCTATAAAGTTAAGCCACAGTTGATCATTTTGGATATAATGATGCCTGAAATGGATGGGGTAGAGGTGTGTCGGCAGTTGCGTTCAGATAAAGTATTCGATCATACCATTATTTCTTTTTTGACTGCTAGGGATGAAGATTATTCACAGATTGCGGCTTTAGATGTGGGCGGAGATGACTATATAACAAAACCTATCCGACCCCGCTTATTAATCAGTCGAGTAAAAGCTTTATTCAGAAGAACGGAACGAGGAGCAGAAGATCAAAAATCGGAAGTCATCAAGGTAGGTGATTTATCTATAGATAAAGAGAAGGTATTAGTATTTAGAGGAGAGGAGCAAATAGAAATGGCTAAGAAGGAGTTTGAATTACTTTTGTTATTAGCCTCAAAACCAGGAAAAGTTTTTACAAGAGAAGAAATATTTAATAAAGTTTGGGGGACAGATGTGATTGTTGGTAACCGAACAATTGATGTGCATATCCGAAAGTTGAGAGAAAAATTGGGGAGCCAATATATTAAAACATTAAAGGGCGTAGGCTATAAATTTGAATTTTAGTAATGAGGGATCATTGATCTTTTAAACAACTACATGTATAAAAACCTTACTCCACGGCAAATAGCTATTTATACTGCTCTAATCATCACGTTGATTGTTATGTTATTGGTAGGCGTGATGTTCTTCCTACCGATTCCTATTTATTATCAGTGGTTGCCTATCCTCTTTGTTGGTGTATTGACCTTTCTGAGTGCCTATATTACGATTCTTTTTTTTGTTAAAAAGTATATTTATCGGAAGATCAAATTGATCTATAAAAATATCCACAATTTCAAGTTAAGTTCTACCGAAAAGAAAAACATTTTAGACTCAGATACAGACACCATTGAGGTAGTGGAAAAGGAAGTTGCCTTTTGGACAAAAGAACGACAAGAGGAAATCGACACCTTAAAAGAAATGGAAAATTATCGGAGAGATTATCTAGGTAATGTTTCTCATGAGTTGAAAACTCCTATTTTTAATATACAGGGTTTTGTACACACGCTATTGGAAGGAGGATTGTATGATGAGCAGATTAATATGAAGTACCTGCAACGGGCAGCTAAGAACATAGAGCGCTTGAATACCATCGTGATGGATTTAGAATCTATCAATAAGTTGGAGTCTGGGAAGCTCGTTTTAGAAGAACAAAGCTTTTCCTTGAAAGATTTGGTAGATGAGGTGATAGAAGATTTAGAAATAAAAGCCGCCAAGAATAACATTAGTTTGTTGTATAAAGAGGGAGCGGATCAAAATTTTAAAGTCAAAGGAGACAGAGATAGTATTCGACAGGTATTGACTAATCTAATAGAAAATTCTATTAAATACGGAAATAAAGATGGTCATACGAAAGTAAGTTTCTATGATATGGATACTAGAATATTAGTAGAAATTGCAGATAATGGAATAGGCATCAAACAAGAACACCTAAATCATGTTTTTGATCGTTTCTATAGAGCAGATAAAAGTAGATCTAGAGCGATAGGTGGTTCTGGCTTAGGTTTGTCTATTGTCAAGCACATTATCGAAGCGCATAAACAAACGATTAATGTTCGAAGTTCTTTAGAGACTGGGTCTACTTTTGGATTCACTTTAGGTAAAGCGTAAATTTAAAGAACAGAGAGTAGAGAGCAGAGACTCATTCGTATAAAAACAACGGAATTAGTATCTATTCTCGCTTCACGGCTCTCGCTTCTACAATATAAATAAATGCTAAAAGCAATTGATATTCATAAGTCCTATGGTTCCTTACATGTATTGAAAGGAGTAGACGTAGCGATTGATAAAGGAGAAATTGTATCTATTGTCGGTAAGTCAGGTGCTGGAAAGAGTACCTTATTGCATATATTAGGTACTTTGGATCAAGCAGATAAAGGACAGGTTTTATTTAACGGAAAAGATATTTCAAGATTAAAATCAAAAGAACTATCTAGTTTTCGGAATGACCACATTGGATTCATTTTTCAATTTCATCATCTATTACCAGAATTTACGGCCTTAGAGAATGTTTGTATCCCAGGCTTTATTCAAAAAAGACAAGAGGCCGTCGTCGAAAAACGAGCAAAAGAATTGTTAGATTATCTAGGCTTGTCGGAGCGCTTACTACATAAGCCCAACCAATTATCGGGTGGGGAGCAACAAAGAGTGGCTGTGGCTCGCTCTTTAATTAATAGCCCCGCTATCGTTTTCGCAGATGAGCCAACTGGTAATTTGGATACGGCTTCTTCCGAAGAATTACACCAATTACTCTTCAAATTAAGAGATGATTTTCAACAGACGTTTGTAATTGTTACACACAATGAAGGCCTAGCAGATATGAGTGATCGGAAGATTGAGATGCAAGATGGGAAATTGAGTAAATGAGATTAGGAGAATTTGAGCCTTTCTATCGAAAGGAGAAGATAATGAACACTGAGTCACAGAGAAACAGAGAATACATTATGCATATAACTCAGTGCGCTCCGTGACTCCGTGTTCATTATTGTCAACATCTAGGAACCTCCTATAACTCTGTGTCTCAGTGTTCTAACATTTTGCCTCCTTAACTCTCTCCTTAGTATTCACTAGTAAAATGAAATTCAACATCAGGAAAATTCTCCTGCGCCATTTGTAGCGTCCAAGCAGATTCGGCTAAAAAGACAGGGTTTTTATCTTTATCATAAGCAATATCTCTCTTCCGACGACTCAAAAAAGCATTGAGTTTGGAATCATCCTCACAGCTTACCCAACAAGCCTTGTGTAGATGAACAGGCTCATAGCTACACGAAGCACCATACTCATGTTTGAGTCGATATTGGATTACATCAAACTGTAGGGCACCAACTGTCCCAATAATTTGACGATTCCCCACTTCTTTAGTAAACAACTGCGCCACGCCCTCATCCATTAATTGTAAAAGCCCTTTATTTAACTGCTTAGATTTCATAGGATCGGTATTTAAGACATACCGAAATTGTTCAGGCGAGAAGCTAGGAATGCCTTTAAAATGAAGCTTTTCACCTTCTGTTAAGGCATCTCCAATTTTAAAATTTCCACTATCATATAGACCGACGACATCGCCGGGGTAAGCTTTCTCTACGATCGTTTTTTTAGCAGCCATGAAACTAGTAGGATTCGAAAATTTCATTTTCTTCTCCTTTCGTACATGCAGATAATTGGTATTTCTATGGAAGGTGCCAGAGCATATTCTTAAAAACGCAATACGGTCTCTATGTTTTGGATCCATATTGGCATGTATCTTAAATACAAAACCTGAAAATTTATCTTCATTAGGATCAATCGTTCTTTCTTCTGTAATCCTCGGAAGTGGCGTAGGAGCAATATCGACAAAGCAGTCTAACAATTCTTTAACCCCAAAATTATTAATAGCACTACCAAAAAATACAGGAGAAAGTAAGCCTTCTAAATAATCCTCTTTTTCAAATTTGGGATAAACTTCATTAATCATTTCTATTTCTTCTCGTAACTTGTTGGCCGCTCGTTCTCCTACTTCTTTATCTAAAGTCTCATTAGACAAGTCTTTTATTTCAATACTGCCATCGCCTTGTTGCTTGCTGTGCGGTCGAAATAAGACCAGTTTCTGCTCATAAATATTATAAACTCCTTGAAAATCTTGGCCCATTCCCACTGGCCAGCTTAAAGGACGAACTAACAAACCTAATTTTTCCTCTAACTCGTCAATCAAGTCAAACGCATCCTTTCCCTCTCGATCTAATTTATTGATAAAAACGATAATAGGCGTATCCCGCATTCTACAAACCTTTACTAGCTTCTCGGTTTGTGTTTCCACACCTTTGGCAACATCTATCACCACAATTACACTATCCACAGCCGTCAACGTTCTAAAAGTATCTTCTTGGAAATCTTGGTGACCAGGAGTATCTAAGATATTTATTTTTTTGCCTCTATAATCAAATGCCATGACAGAAGTTGCCACCGAGATACCTCTTTGGCGCTCAATGTCCATAAAATCTGAGGTAGCACTCTTCTTAATCTTATTAGACTTTACCGCACCTGCTATTTGAATAGCTCCACCAAATAGTAATAACTTCTCCGTAAGTGTGGTCTTACCAGCATCGGGGTGAGAAATAATACCAAATGTCTTTCTACGTTCAATTTCTTCTAGAAAACTCATATTAAATAGATCGTTAATTTTGGCTGCAAAGGTAAATAAATACTTCCGATATGCTTATAATTTTGAAAAAAGAAGAAATACAATCATTTTTGCGATTCAAAAAGATAGAGTAGTATGGCTACTCGCTGAAATTTATTGACACATGGAATTATTAATAAAAGACATATCCTCTTTGCCTACCATCATTCCTGTATTACTAAAGGAAGCAGCAAGTAAAAAGAAGTGGTTGTTTTATGGCGAGGTGGGAGCAGGTAAAACGACTTTGATAAAAACGCTTTGTGCATGGTTTAAAGTAAAGGAATCTGTTACGAGTCCTACTTATTCCATTATTAATGAATATGAATATATAGACGAGAATGGTGTAGCAGGCTATATCTATCATATGGATTTGTATCGACTAAAAAGGATAGAGGAAGCCTTGGATATAGGGATAGAAGACCATTTGGACAGCGAAGATTACTGTTTTATTGAGTGGCCAGAAATAATAGAACCGATTCTACCAGAGGAGGTTCTTAAAATAAGTATAGAGATTGTTAACGATTCGGAACGGAAAATTGTAATTTTGTAAGGATTGCAGTCGTAGTTTAATGAGAACCTGAAGTTGTTTAATACTATTTTTTTAGACAGCTTCCCAATAGCCGAAGAGTAAATTCAAGGCCTACGAATTAAATATGAGTGATAAGAAGAAAAGAATACCTATCCCAGATAGTTTGATCCAAGGGGCTTATCAGCCACAAGAAGAGATGTTAGAGGTGGCCAGAAAACCTGTAAAAATGACTATAGGGATTCCTAAAGAAATTTTGTTACAGGAGAGTAGAGTAGCCCTAGTGCCTGCATCAATTACTGGTTTGGTAGCAGATGGGCATCGAGTACTAGTGGAAAAAGGAGCAGGTTTGCGGACCAATTATACAGATCATAGATTTTCCGAAGCAGGAGCAGAAATTGCTTACAGTAAAGAGCAGGTTTTCAAATCTAGTATTCTATTAAAAGTGGCTCCGCCAAGTTTAGAAGAAATCGATTTGATGCACCCTGGTCAGGTTTTAATCTCTCCTTTGCAAATTCCTATTCTTAGTTCAGAGTATATTCAGAAATTAATGCAAAAGCGAGTAGTAGCTTTAGCCATGGAATATATCAAGGATGAGTATGGTATTTTCCCTGTAGTCCGAACGATGAGTGAAATAGCAGGTTTGACTGCTATGATGACTGCTGCAGAGTTAATGGCTAATGCTAAAAGTGGAAAAGGGGTCTTATTAGGATCGGTATCGGGCGTGCCTCCAGCCAAAGTAGTGATTATAGGAGCTGGAGTCGTTGCGGAATATGCTACTAGAGCGGCGATTGGATTAGGTGCAGAGGTGCGGATATTTGACAATAATATTTCCAAATTAATGCGTATCCAAACGCAGATAGGTCGACCTTTAAATACCTCTTCTTTAAATCACTTACAATTAACGAAAGAGCTATTGTCCGCGGATGTAGTCATAGGAGCGATACATTCTACCTCAGGAAGAGCACCTGTAATTGTCAGCGAAGAATTGGTTGCCGAAATGAAAGCAGGGGCTGTAATAATAGATGTAAGTATTGATCAAGGGGGATGTTTTGCTACCTCTAGGGTTACTTCTCACGATAAACCAACTTTTGTAAAACATGATGTGATCCATTATTGTGTTCCAAATATTGCTTCCAAAGTAGCTCGAACGGCCTCCATTGCTATTAGTAATATTTTGACGCCGCTTATTCAAAAAGCTGGAGATACGGGTAGTATAGAACGACTTTTGTTTGATAACCCAGGCTTGCGACATGGCGTATATACTTACAAAGGATGCCTAACAAATGAATACCTAGGCAGACGATTTGGTATTAAATCTACGGACCTTAATTTATTAATGACATCGGAGTTGTAGGAGTCAGAACGCTACGCTGTCAGATCGCTACGCTGTCAGATTTATGATGTTGACTGTGAGACGTAGTCAACATCATAAGTCTGACGCCTGACAGTTCCGGAGGAAACGATCTGACATCTGACTTCTTTTATAAAATAACTTTCCTTTTTCGCTAAGACGGTATATGTCTAAACAATTATATAAGTTGGTAATATGGTTTCTAGGTGTGCTAACCACACTAGGGCTAGGCATATGGCTATGTAATTTTATTGTAGAGCAATCCACCAAAAAACAAGTATTTGACGATTATGATCGTATTCCTTCTAATGGGGTAGGAATAGTGTTAGGGACTAGTAAATATACCGTTTACGGTAATCAAAACCCTTATTTTGAAAATCGTATACAAGCAGCAGTTGAGTTGTATAAACGGAAAAAAATAAAGCACCTTCTGGTTAGTGGAGATAATAGTTTGAAGGAATATAATGAGCCTAAGCATATGCGAAAAGCACTGATGAATGCAGGTATTCCGGATTCTTGTATTACAATGGATTTTGCGGGATTTAGGACATTGGATTCCATTGTCAGAAGTAAAAAAGTATTTGGGCAGCAAAGTCTGACAATTATTTCCCAAAAATTCCACAATCACAGAGCCTTATTTATTGCGAACCAAAAAGGAATAAATGCCGTTGGATTTAATGCGAAAGATTTGCCTTTTAGCTTAGGTATGAAAACAAGACTAAGAGAATGGTTGGCGAGATGTAAAGCCGTATTAGATGTACTTTTGAATACACAGCCTAAATTTCTTGGAGAACCTATTCTTATTGAAATAGATTAATATTTATATCTACCCTATTAATTGAGGTAGCGATTTTTTTATAAAAACTTTAAAGTATGAAACGCAAGCAGATTGTAGCTGGTAACTGGAAAATGAATTTGAATTTTAAAGAGGGTATTAAATTAGCTTCCGATGTTGCTAAAAAACTACCATTGTCCGATGTCTTAGTTGTATTGGGAACACCTGCTATACACTTGCAAGCAGTCAATGAAGTAGTTAAAAACTTTTCTGGTATTAAAGTAGCTGCTCAGAATTGTCATCAAAGCGAGAAGGGTGCATACACAGGAGAATTGTCATTGGATATGATCGAATCTGTAGGAGCAGAATACGTCATTCTTGGACACTCTGAGCGGAGAGAATATTTTAAAGAGGATAATGCAGTATTAGCAAAAAAAGTAGATGCTGTTCTTGCCAAAGGCTTGACCCCTATTTTTTGTTGTGGAGAAGCATTGCCAATCCGTAAAAAGAAGAAACATGTGGCGCATGTTAAAAAACAATTACAAGACAGTTTATTTCATTTAAAGCCTGCCCAGTTTTCAAAAATAGTAATTGCTTATGAACCAATTTGGGCGATTGGTACGGGGGTAACAGCTACTCCAGAACAAGCACAAGAAATGCATAAGGCGATTCGGAAAATGATTGCTACTAAATATAGTAGTAAAGTGGCGGAAGGAATTAGCATCTTATATGGAGGTAGTGTGAAACCAGCAAATGCTAAATCTTTATTTGGTCAAGCAGATGTGGATGGAGGCTTAGTTGGCGGGGCTTCTTTGAAAGCAGCTGATTTTATCCAAGTAGTACAAGGATTTGATCAATAATAGCTGTAAGAATTTCTTAATCAAGATGTAGAATGGCTTTTGGCCGAACTAAATAAGGGTTTCTAAAGAGATGCGTCTACTACAGTTTGACTCGTTTCCTTAGAGACCCTTATTTGTTTAATCGCGTCAGAATTAATAATTTTCAAAACGGGAATAGCACCCTAAAAAAAAAGAAAGAATAAAAATTTATTTGAATCTAAATGAGGATATTAACGTATGATAGAAAGAGGTAACAATTAAATGGCTAGGATTAAATTCTTTATTCGTAGAATTAATTTTGCATACAATTGTAACAAATAGAATACATTCTCGAACTATAGATTCAGCTCAAAAAAAGCACTTTTATAATTTGCTATATTATATATTTATATATACCTTTGGCATACTTTTAGAAGTAGTCGTATTAACGATTTTGTATAAATTACCTCCCGATAACTTTCCGTTTTAAGTATATAATGTTCCGTTACTAATGGTAATTGATTGTTTAACAGCACATTCTGTTATAGTCATATTATTACCTAGTACTTGTTAGGACAATCTGAAATACTAATTTCCAACACATCAATTAAATAAGACCATTTATTAGTCATTATGAATGACCTGGTCAATCTATGTCATAATTTATATGGATTTATATCCATCAAAGAATATAGTCCTTTTTATATTTTTCTAACCTGATTATAATCCCTTGATGAGTTGATTCTTACGATAGCTTTCATTTGTGGAAGCTACGTAAGATCAATTTTTTTGAGCTCAAGAACAACACACTCTTTAACACAGAACCTATTAAAAGTAGTACCTAAAAAAAGGGCCAATTAGAATGATTACTAATTGGCCCATCTTTTTGTTTAAATTCCAAATTCCAAATTCCGAAACTCAAAAGGCTACGCTGTCAGATGCAAGCAGCGTCAACGTCATAAGTCTGACAGCCGTAGGCGTTCTGACAGCGCAGCGGTCTCTTAAAATCCAAGCATATCTTGCATCCCAAAAGATCCTTCTTTTCCAATGATCCATTCAGCGGCCTGAATGGCACCGCCGGCAAAACCTTCTCGAGAATGTGCCACATGCTTAATTTCCAGATCATCAATAGCAGAAGTATAGTTCACTTGATGCGTGCCTTTTACCTTTGGGATTCTTTTAGAGATGATGGGCAATAGAGTTGATTGTGCACTCGGTTCATTGATCCACTCCTTTTTTCTTGATACATGTCCCATTATTCCTTCCGCTAAAGTAATAGCAGTGCCACTTGGGGCATCCAATTTTTCTGTATGGTGAATTTCTTCCATCTCAATGCCATATTGTGGTTGTGTGTCCATCAACTTAGCTAGGTAGCGATTCAATGCAAAAAAGATATTAACGCCTACACTGTAGTTAGAGGCATAAAAGAAGGCGCCTTTATAGGATTTACAAAGTGCATCCACCTCTTCTTTCTTTTCAACCCACCCAGTAGTACCAGATACAATGGGGACCCCTGCTTTGAAACAGCTTAGAATATTATTCATAGCACTTTCTGGTCTTGTAAATTCTATAGCGACATCTGCTTTTCTTAGATTTTCTGTGGTTAATTCATCATAGTTGCTAATATCAATCTTTAATACAATTTCATGTCCTTGTGCTACGGCCATTTTTTCAATGGTCTTGCCCATCTTTCCATACCCGATTAATGCTATTTTCATTATGCTAATTTTTATACTGAAGTCTATTCCCCAATTAATTATCAATTAAAACCACAAAAGAATAAATTTTTTTACCTAAAAAATACTAAAAGAGCCTATATTGTAGAAATAATTTAAATTTGAAAAGAATAAAATAAGGCTAAATACCTGTTTTTTAATAGATTATAGTGATTTTGAAATAGTGATGTTACTATTAAGAAATATTTAACGTCTTAAGATTAATCCCTTATACTGTGCTGATTTTATGCATATTCCTCACATAGCATTCCAAAATAAAGCTACCTTAATTAATAAATTTCCCAAGAACAGTGTTCGTCCGACTAAGATACTATCTTAGAAGTTCTTTAATAATGTGATTTAGAGTCAAGATCATAGTGTAAGGTTCTGAGAATTACTTTTTTAAGCCGCATAGCAGAGCTACGGGGCTTAAAAAAGTCTTTTTCAGGTTCTTGCAATATGGTTTTTGGGACTGAAGGACATTATTAAACAACTTCTTACTTATTTATTCAAATAATTATTAAGATACTACACATCCTTATTTTATTATTTTATTACAAAACTAACTAAAGCATGAGAAAGTATTTAGTAGAATTTATTGGAACATTTTTCTTAGTTCTTACTGTATGTATGACTGTTCTAGGTGGAGCGGGCAACTTTGCACCACTTGCCATAGGCAGTATGTTAATGGTTATGATCTATGCAGGAGGACACATTTCAGGAGGGCACTTTAATCCAGCAGTATCTTTAGGAGCATTTATCCGAGGAGCATTGCCAGCTTCTGATTTATTACCTTACATTGTAGCTCAAATCTTAGGAGGTATTGTTGCGCCATTGGTTGCGGCACCTTTACTAGGTTCTATGGGAGCTGCGGATGCAGTAACATCTAGATTAGATGTAGTACCTTCTTTAATTGCAGAATTCTTAGGAACATTTGCATTAGTTTGGGTCGTATTACATACGGCTACCGCTAAGGGAACTGAAGGTAATTCTAATTATGGTTTAGCAATTGGTTTTACAGTATTAGCTTGTGCATATGCGCTTGGTGGTGTATCTGGAGGTGCTTTTAATCCAGCAGTTGCGACTGGTATTTCTATTGCAGAAATCAAGTCATTCTCTGATATCTGGGTTTACTTAGTAGCCAATCTTGGTGCAGGTGCTGTAGCAGCATTAGCCTTTAACTTTGTAAATGGCAGAGACTAAAAAATAGCTTAATAGATTATTCTATTAGGTAAAAAGTAGGTCTATCACTGATTTATTCAGCGATAGACCTCTTTTTTTTTCTTGTTCTCACTATTTTTTGATACTATTTAAATCTACAGCATGTTTTCTAATAATTTTCAATGTTGACAAATCTGTATCATAGATAGAATACCATCCCTGATATTCAAACGGAGGATCTCCTGTGAAATCATCACCAGCTTTCCATATTGCTTTAGGCATCCTAGGTCGTCCTTCTCCAGACCAGGCCCAAAAATTACAGCCAGCAATAGCTTCATTTTGTTGAGCTAATATCGTAATAAGCGAGAAAATTTCTTGATAATACTGGTCTCTGTAAGTCGTAGGACTATCTACTTGGTAAGAACCTAAATCTCTGGCGATTCCGAATTCTTCTAGTACTAAGGGCTTATGAAGCTTTTCAGCAATCTTGGTATGTTGGAGAATATATTTCTTAGCTTTATTGAGCGAAGATTGAAAGGTTTTTTCTGATTGTGTTGGATCATACCAACCCCAGTTTTGTATCCAGATATGGATAGTAGTATAATCAATATTGTTTATCCTATGCTCTTTTTTGAACTTAGTACTCAGCGGTAAAAAAGCATTTCCTTCGCTTCCAATAGATACTAGATGAAGCTTGTCTAAAGATTTGATAAAAGCGGCTGTATTTCGTATCCACCTTCGATATTTCCAATTATTCAAGACTGGCCTTGGCTCATTTGCTAATTGCCAAGAAAAGATAGTCGGGTCCTCCCTATAAAGAATGCCAGAGATGCTATTTTGTCGATTGACAATATGTCGAATATGGTTATTGTATAGGGTTTGTGCTTTTTTATTACTAAAAAATTGAGCAGCATACTTCATATATTTCAGCCATTTGCCTCCTGCTGCGGGTGGAGGGTAGGGAATGGGCTTGCCTGTGACCCAATTGATGTATTGAGCAAATCCTCCAGACCAAGGCCACATATTATTGAGACAAAGGACGGCATGCATCTTTCTTTTTGCTAGTTCTACTAATAAAAAGTCTAATCCTATCAGCAAAGAATCATTGTATATACCCGCATCTACTTGCAGGGCAGGAACCATTCGCCAAGGGGCCGTATCAGGACCTTCGCTAGCAGCCATCACTCGTAAATTATTGATTCCCAAAGCTTGTAAATGATCTAATTCTCTGATTAAGCGTTCTTTATCCGAATTAGCGATATTCATTCCATACCAAAAATTAGCCCCCATAAAGTAATGTGGCTGGCCATTTTTTAAAAATTGAGTGCCTTTAATTTGAATAAAATCTTGCGACATAGCTAAATATGGGACTAAAAAGACTAGAAGAAGTAGAGAAACTACGGAATATGCTTTTTTTAACATTAGTATTTCTATTTTTGTATCGAAGTTGTTTAACAATCAAGTACTTACACCTCTAGATCTTGATAGCATAGAGAGCAGAGATTAGGAGAAAACAGATTGAGAAAAAGACAAACTACACTACATAACATAATTAAACGCACTTATTTGTCAATTTTTAAAAATAGCTTGTTTAGAGATATAATGATAATTCCTCCACCTGTCTGTCACACAGCAGGGAAAGGATTTATTATTTCATTCTTACTAAGCTGCATGTTTATGCTTATCGGATTTTCCTTAATGGGCCAAGGATCGAAAAATCCCTTTGATCTTAAGTATAAAAAACCACAAACAGAAGTAAAAACCAATGTTGTTCTTGACACTCAAGAACAAGTTATAAATGCTATAGATGAGGATTCACTAGTTATGATTGCTATACCACCATCACAGAATTCACCTTCTGAGATGGGTCAAGCAAGTGATACCACCCGTTTAATAGGAAGCACAAATATTGCTGAAAATCCGTTTAATATCATTAGAGTACCGAGCAAGGAATTAAATGCTAAAATTAATTCCCCTAAAATAACTGAACCTTCAGAAGAACAGGTTCAAGAGAAAGACAGTATTCTAAAGGACAGTGGATTTATGTTTTGGGTTCTATTAGGGATTTTATTGGTGTTTACGTCTATATTTGGAGCAGCTAGAGGTAAATTAAGTCAAATATCTAGTTCTTTTTTGAATGAGAACTTCCTTCGTCAAACCCATCGATCTAATCAAGGTAGTTTTTCCTTTTTATATATCTTCTTGTACATCTTGGCACTAATAAATATCGCTATTTTCGCCTATCTATTAGGTAAATTTTTTAATTGGGAAAGGCCAAATTCTATATTGCTTTTAGCAAAAATAGTCGGCATCGTGAGTCTAATATTCATAGGCAAGCATGTATTACTCTCCTTAGTAGGATATATTTTTCCAGTACACAAGGAATTGAGCCTCTATAACTTCACGATCATGATTTTCGGAATTATATTAGGATTATTCTTGTTTCCTATAAATATAGTCATTGCGTACGCTCCAATGGCAGTGGGTAAAGGAGTTGTTTATCTTTCACTTGGAGCGATTATTGCAATTTATGTATTTCGAATGATTAGAGGACTTTCTATAGGTAGTAAGTACTTAGTGTTACATAAGTTTCATTTTTTTATTTATCTTTGCACCGTCGAAATATTACCTGTAATCGTTCTATTAAAGATACTCGATAACTACACTGGGATTTCTATTATTTGATAATAATGCCTATATATTATCAATACCATTAATTTTACGAGTATAATTATTCAAAGGTAGTGGAGTGTTTTTCGGCATTTAATGCTCCGAAATGACAATTTAGCATTTTGGGAATTCTAATTCCACAACAATCTTACGTTGCATGTCAGTACAAAGTAAAGCTCAAGAAGTACTTAATTATAAGCCTGTAAAAACGATATTAATTTCTCAACCAAAACCAACACGCTCTCCATATTTTGAATTAGAAAATAAATATAATTTAAAAATAGATTTCAGACCATTTATTCATGTAGAAGGTTTAGAAGTAAAGGAGTTTAGAAAGTTGAGAATCAGGCCAGATGAATTTACAGCAATTATATTTAGCAGTAAAAATGCAATCGACCATTTCTTTAGAATATGTGACGAATTGCGTATCAAAATGTCTGGGGAAACTAAGTATTTCTGCCTTTCTGAAGCAATTGCTAATTATCTTCAAAAATTTATTGTTTATCGTAAGCGAAAAGTCTTTACGGGAACAAGAGTCATTGAAGACTTAAAGAATGCTTTAGTAAAGCACAAGGACAAAGAAAAATTTATGCTGCCTTGCTCTAATCTAGGAAGCAAAAAGATTGTATCCTACCTTACGGAATTAGGAGTAGATTATACAGAGGCTCTAATGTATCGTACGGTGAGTAGTGACTTATCAGATTTAAGTGATATTACTTATGATATACTAGTCTTTTTTAGTCCACGAGGAATAGAATCCTTGTATGATAATTTTCCAGACTTCAAGCAGAATGATACCAGAATTGCGGTCTTTGGAAATACGACGAGTCAAGCAGTAGTTGAAAAAGGATTGACGATTAATATCAAAGCACCAGCTCCAGAAACACCGTCTATGACGATGGCATTGGAAAAATATATTCGAGAGGCTAATAAGATGTTGTAGCCTATATAGGACTATCGTTCTAAAGAATTCGTATGGAATAGTTATTTCCATACGAATTTTTTTATGCCTATATTTGAGATCATTGGAAATTTGTCCAAGTACCTACTCTTTAAATTTACATTGATATAACTCAATGACAACAGAAGATTACAAAAAAATAAGTTCAAGCTTACCAAAGGAACCAGGGATCTATAAATTTATTAATGAAGAGGATACTATTCTCTATGTCGGTAAAGCAAAAAACCTAAAGAATCGGCTGGCTTCTTATTTTGGTAACAAGAAACATCAAATGAATAAGACCCGTGCATTGGTCAAAAATGCACACCATATTGAATTTACAATAGTAGAGACAGAACAAGATGCTTTACTCCTCGAAAATACCCTTATCAAAAAGTACCAACCTCGGTACAACGTAATGCTCAAGGATGGAAAATCCTACTCCTACATTTGTATTAAAAAGGAACGTTTCCCAAGAGTATTTATGACCCGTCGGGTGATCAGAGATGGCTCTACTTATTTCGGCCCTTATGCTTCCAAAACTCGAATCAAAATCATTCTCGAATTAATTAAGACTTTATTTCCTTTGCGTACCTGTACCTTTAATTTGGCAGAAGATCAGATTAAGGCAGGAAAGTTTAAAGTATGTTTAGAATATCATATCCGGAATTGTGAAGGCCCTTGTGAAGGTCATGAAACTGAGGCTAATTATAATGAGAAAATCAACCAGATTAAAAACATACTTAAAGGGAATTTCGGGGCGGTCAAGCAGCACTTTAATCAGGTAATGCAAACCCATGCGGAAAACTTAGAATTTGAAAAAGCGCAGGCCTTAAAAGAAAAATTAACAGCTTTTGAAGATTATCAAGGTAAATCTACGGTCGTAAGTACTTCTATCAGAGATATAGATGTTTTTTATATAGCAACGGATGAGACCACTGCTTATGTGAATTTCTTAAAAGTCATCAATGGCGCCATCATGAATACCTATACCTTAGAAATGGTCAAAAATCTGAATGATGATGAAGAGACTTTATTGCGGTATGCTGTACTTAATTTGCGAGAGAAATTCAATAGTATTACCAAGGAGATCGTATTGCCATATGAGATTGATTTGCCAGGAGAAGATATAATGATTACGATTCCTAAGATTGGCGACAAAAAGAAATTATTAGACTTATCTGAAAAAAACGTAAGCTACTTTCTACTACAATTAAAGAAAGAGGCACTTAACAAAATTAGGAAGCAAACGTCTTCGGAACGAATCTTAAGAACGATGCAATCGGATTTGCAATTGAAAGAAATCCCAATGCATATCGAGTGTTTTGATAATTCTAATTTACAAGGTTCTTTTCCTGTATCTTCTTGCGTCGTGTTCAAAAACGCTAAACCATCTAAAAAGGACTATCGACACTTTAATATTAAAACGGTGGTAGGGCCAGATGATTTTGCTTCTATGAAAGAGGTCGTGTATAGAAGGTATAAGCGTTTAGTAGAAGAGAAACAGCCTTTACCTCAGTTAGTAATTATTGATGGAGGTAAAGGGCAGTTAAGCGCTGCGGTAGAGATTATGAAGCAATTAGGTATAGCAGATAAAATTGTAGTAATTGGCATTGCGAAGCGACTAGAAGAGATATTCTTTGCAGATGACCCTATTCCTATTTACATTAATAAAAAGTCAGAATCCTTAAAGCTCATTCAGCAAGCAAGAAATGAAGCCCATCGCTTTGCTATCACTTTTCATAGGAATCAACGATCTAAAGATTTTACAAGCACAGAGTTAACTCAGATACCAGGAATAGGGGATAAGACAGCAGAGAAGCTATTAACTTATTTTGGTTCTGTCAAAAAAGTAAAGGCTGCTTTAGAGTCCGAATTAATAGAATTAATTGGTAAAGCTTCAGCCACTAAAGTAGCCGCTTATTTCAAAAATAAAAAGGAAGATATTAATTAGTAACAGCTAAACTTTTTGCCTCATCTCCCATCTGTCGCAATTCTGTTTGATAAGCAGCACCCACCTTTTGTACTAGCACATTGCCTTCTTCATCTAAAAAAAGTAGGGTAGGGTAAGCAGCAACTTGATATAATAGCGCTAGGTTAGCTCCATTTCCTTTCTCTGCGTTTACTTTAAAATTGATAAAGTTATCGTTCATATAGGTAGCAAATTCTTCATCTGTAAACACATCCTCATCCATTAATTTACAAGGTAAACACCAAGTGGTATAGAAATCCACAAATACTAATTTATTAGAAGTTTTAGCTACCTCCAATACATCCATTAATTTATCATGGTCTGTGAATTGAACCCCCGTTGGTTCTGGCTCTGGAGTTGGTTCAACGATGCCCCCTTTCGTGCTATTACAAGCAAAAGTGAAAAGGGCAATTATAGTAATAAAAAAGAACTGCTTCATTTTTCAGAAATTTGTACGATGATTATTAGACTTGTTCGGCGCCATATCGACTCATCAGCTATTGTCGAACAAGTCTATTAGCTAAAAATAGCTACTTCTTCTAAGAGGTTTTAAACATTTCAGTCAGCAAGTTATGCGATTTTCTAAAAAGTATTCTGAAAAAACATTTAAATTAAATAGTAATCTTATATTAAAAAATAATATAAAATGGCACTTCAGTCACTTAAAAGTGAAAAAATATTACGCTTGCTAGAGATTTGAGTAAAAATGTTTGAAAGGAAAGGCAAATAAACCCATTATTTCTTTGGGTAGTGGTGCTACTCAGAGAAATAATGGATAGGATATTAATTGGAAGATCAATCAATTGTTCTACCTTTTGCAGAACGCGATTTAACACTTACTTTTTTAGATTTTTTAAGATCTACCATTAAGGTAGCGAGCGCACTCTCTGCATTTGTAAAATAGACTTGGTCATTGTACTTTACTTTGCCTTGTCTATTTTTCCAATCAGTAGCCATTAAAACATAGCTATTACCTCTTTTGGGATTAGGTCCAAAGATGAGGAATCGATTGTCCTCATTATCTTCAAAACTTACTGCTAGCTTACCTTTAGGCTGAAATAAAGCGACTCCAGGAGTTCCTTTTTTAATAACGATCTTTTCTACTTTTCGACCTTTCACCATCTTGATTTCACCAGATTCAATCCTAGAACTGCCACTAGTATAGTCTCTATAAAGTGTAATATCATCAGATAAGTAGAATTGGATACCTTGTATATCTGATTCTGTCCACCTATTTTGATCAACTAGTCGTTGATTAAAAGGACTTAACTTAGGACTACAAGCACTACTTAATAAAATAATAGTTAGTGCAAATAGATAATATATTTTAATTTTCATCACAGATATGTTTACTGTTTTTAGAGATAAAACTGTCGGAACCAATGACTTTTAAAAACTAGTTCTCAGAACCTCACACTACAAATTTTCGCCACTAAACTACATTCTTAAACAACTTCTGTATTAAAAATACCTGTAGTGCTTATTTAATTGCCTGTTTCTTTAATATTTAACTTAAAATTAAGGAAGTTTTGCGTCAGATTGATCCAGTAAATTTATGGACTAAGATTATTTCGACTAAAAAATAATTTCTTTATTCAAAAAAGGAACTATGTCACATTTTCGCATACTCAAGTATGTTTATAGTTTAATATTTCTACAAATTGCTACTTCTTCCCCGTAAGACATTTTCCCCGTATTAATCAACTTAATCAGCGATCTACAAAGCAGGCTTATGAAAAGGAAACTAATGTTAACGCTCGCCTCCCTAGTAATCATTACCGCATATACGTATGCGGCAGTAGTATATTCTACTCCATTAAAAGGTAAGGAACTGGCAATGGGGAATTTGTTACAATGGGAAACTTCCTACGAAACGAATACAGATATCTTTATTATTGAAAAATCTACAGATGGTATTACTTTTAAGAATATCGGATCTATTGATGCTTCAGGAGATACCAATGACGAAAAAGCTTATCGCTACTTAGATACTAGTTTAGGAATGACTAAAAGTTATTACCGTTTGAAGGTAGTAGACCAAGATGGTACTTCCAGCTATTCACAAGTAACTACCATTAATAAATTAAAGCCAAACCAGTTTTCTGTTGTAGCTTATAGCTCTGCATTAGCTGATAAATCTTTTGATATTTCTATTGATGCCTTATCAGAAGGTCAATTAGAATTTGAATTGGTTAGTTATCAAGGAGAGTTAGTCTATACAGATTTCCAATTCTTATATCCAGGTTTGAATGAATTACAAGTAAGTTTGGAGGATGCAACCGAAGGTATTTACAAAGTAAAGCTAAGAGTAGGCGAGGAAGAAGAAGTATTAGTGATTCAGAAAGCGGGTGACGAGTTAGCAAAAAAAGTAAACATGGCATCTACTAAGAAAATTGGTAGACACTAATTATAATAGAAGTCAGAAGTCAGAAGTC
The DNA here is from genome assembly GCA_937973945.1 of uncultured Saprospiraceae bacterium. Classification (GTDB taxonomy): domain Bacteria; phylum Bacteroidota; class Bacteroidia; order Chitinophagales; family Saprospiraceae; genus JAFMDF01. Next base: position 33,172 of record CALJIY010000208.1, read on the forward strand.
AGAAGTCAGAAGTCAGAAGTCAGAAGTCAGAACGCTTCGCTGTCAGATTTGAGAAGTTGACTTAGACTTTTGGGCTATACTTAACTGCCCTGTTCTTTTATGCAGGGGAGGGAGGAGGAGAGTTACTTAATCATGTAGCTCTCCTTCTCTTTGTTAGGCTAAACTACTAGACATTTAGCAATCAGATCGCTACACTGTCAGATTGCTATCAACTATTACAAACATCAGGTTGTCAACATCATAAGTCTGACATCTGACAGTCCTGTAAGGACGATCTGACATCTGACATCTGAATTCACCTACTAAGGTTCAAATAATCGACGATACAACTCTTCCATCTTTCCGATAGGAACTACATCCACTTCATATTTGTCCAAAGTCAAGCCTTTTAAATTATATTTTGAAATGTAAATTTGCTTGAATCCTAATTTAGCGGCCTCTTGTATTCGTTGATCTATCCGACTAACTGCACGAATTTCTCCAGATAAGCCAACCTCTCCTGCAAAACAGATGGTGCTAGGAATAGCAATATCTTCTAAGGAAGAAATTAAAGCACTCACAATAGCTAAGTCAATGGCAGGATCTACAATCTTGATCCCTCCAGCCAAATTAAGAAATACATCTTGTTGCCCATATTGGAAACCACAACGTTTTTCTAATACGGCCAGTAGCATACTCAATCTACGGAGGTCAAAACCTGTAGCAGATCGTTGCGGGGTGCCATAAACAGCCGTACTGACTAAGGCTTGGGTTTCAATGAGCATGGGACGCATGCCTTCCATTGTAGCTGCTACCGCACTGCCACTTAAATCTTCTTCGTTTTGAGATAAGAGTAATTCAGAAGGATTAGATACTTCTCGTAAGCCAGTTGCTTGCATCTCGTAAATGCCCATTTCATCAGTGGAGCCAAAACGATTTTTCTTGGTTCTTAAAATTCTGTAGGTATAATGTTGGTCCCCTTCAAATTGTAATACAGCATCTACAATATGTTCTAATAATTTAGGCCCAGCTAAAGAACCTTCCTTGGTGATATGTCCAATTAAGAAAACAGGAATATTCGTGTCTTTTGCAAATCGCTGAAGCTCTACCGCACAATCCCTTACTTGAGAAATACTACCTGGGGCAGACTCAATATGAGGGGAAGACAAGGTTTGTATGGAATCGACAATTAATAGATCTGGTTGTGATTGCTGTGCTTGCGTCAAGATTTTACCAACGTTTGTTTCTGTTAAAATATAACAGTTATCTTGGTTCTTTCCGATTCTATCTGCCCGCATTTTGATTTGCTCTTCACTTTCTTCTCCTGAGACATAGAGCACTTTAGCAGGTATAGACGTAGCGACCTGCAAGAGTAGAGTAGATTTTCCAATACCTGGTTGTCCACCTATTAAGATAATAGATCCTTGAACAATTCCACCGCCTAAGACCCGATTCAATTCCGAATCAGTCGTAACTAAACGAGGTTTAGTATTGGGTTTTATTTCTGGAAGAGGAATAGGCTTAGCACTACTTTTATCTTTCGCCCATAGTTTTTTCTTTTCTTCTTGTTTGGTAGGTTTAGTGATGATGTCCTCTTCATAGGTATTCCATTTTTCACATGCCGGACATTTACCGATCCATTTCGGAGAAGTAGCGCCACAATCTCCACAAATAAAAATCTTTCTTACTTTAGCCAATGTAGTTTTTTTTACCAATAATGTAGTTTTCTTTCAATTAAGGACTTGGACATGATTAATTTAGAAATAGCTAAAAAGAAACCATTATAGACTAAAGATAATTGTGTCCACGTACTTATCACAAAGATATTAGTTTTTAATTGGTAGAGCGATTCCTTATCAAATAGATTTAAAATCAAGTAGTTATTTTATGCAAAATCAAGAATGCGATAAAAATTAGATATGACAATAAAAAAAATTGTGACCTGCTTAAGTAATCTGCGTCTTAATATCGTACATTATTCATATTGATAGCTGATTTTCAAGGCTTTATGTCTTGTGTTCAAGTAGTATTGAGCCTTAGGCTTCCTATGCAGTAAGGTGAGGGAATGAATAAGAATAAGGGTTGTTTTTTAAAGATTTAGTAGGTGTACAAAACAACACAACAAGTAAAGAAAAGACTAAGTCTTTCAAGATATTTCTATATGTAGATTGTTTTCATTTGGTTTTTTGGGGTTATACGGGGTGCATCGTTTTACGATGCTGCCCCGTTTTTTTTTGCTTACCTAGCACAGCGCACACATTTTGTGCTTTCTGGCATAAACATTAATCGTTTTGCTTGGATTCCTTTCTTGCAGTATAAGCAAATACCAAATTCAGGCTTATCTACTTTAGTGAGTGCTACTTCTAAACTAGCATGTTGTTTTCTTGCAATCCGCAATGCCGCCTCTGCAACACTCTTGTTATTAATGGCATCCATTCGGCTCACCCTACCAATTGAATTTTCTGGACTAATTGGCTTCGTTGTTTCTTCCAAAGCACTAATTTTTAACTGTGTTTCAACCAATTTTGCTTGTATATTCTCTTTTAATTCAGCTCTTTCTTCTGTTGTCATATTATACGATTATTAAAGTACTTGAAATTAACACTCATCAGATAAACCTTACCAATATTGTTGAAGAAGCAGTGTTACCCCAATCATTCTTTTCTGAAAAACCAAGCCAAAAACTATTCGTACGAATAATTAAGAAATAATAAGATGTACAACTATACTTCGTTCTTTTTCCTCTAGCTACGTTAGAAAGCCTCGTCGTACCTATAGGTATGTCTACGCCCGCCTGACCGAAGTCATTCGGGCTGGTTTTCTGCCTTGCTAGTGAAAAAAATAACTTCGTCTATTTGCACACTTTATTAATCCCTCATTTCATAGGCAGTTCTACTATTTAAAATCGCTTACTCGTCTACAGTGGCTCGGCTTTAAGTTCTTATTGTTCTAAAAGTCTTATTTTTACCGATTACTTATCCTAAAAATACGAAATTAACTAGGTATAGTCTCTGTTGACAAAAAATACAAAACTAAATGAAGAATCTAGCTCTTTTAAAAAAGATATGTCAAGTACCGGGTGCACCAGGCTTTGAACAAAAAATTCGTGCTCTAGTGATTAAAGAAGTACGCCCATTAGTAGACGAATTGAGTATTGATGCCATGGGCAATGTGATAGCTATCAAAAAAGGAAAAACAGCTAAAAAGGCAATGGTTGCTGCCCACATGGATGAGATAGGTTTTATCGTGACGCATATAGATGAGGATGGATTTGTACGTTTTCATACCCTAGGTGGATTTGATCCAAAAACCTTAACGGCACAAAGAGTTATTATTCACGGCAAAAAAGATGTAATGGGGGTAATGGGATCTAAGCCGATCCATATTATGAAGCCAGAAGAAAGAGGAAAAGCCATTAGGACCCAAGATTTTTTCATTGATACAGGAATGAAGAAAAAGGATGTGGAGAAATTGGTACAAGTAGGAAACCCGATTACACGAGAGCGAGCATTGATAGAGATGGGAGAATGTCTCAATAGTAAGTCTCTAGATAATAGAATTTCTGTATTTATTTTAATTGAGGTATTACGCGCATTACAAAACAAGAAAGTTCCTTATGATATATATGGCGTTTTTACGGTACAAGAAGAGATAGGACTTCGTGGGGCGATTAGTTCTGCCCACTTGATTGATCCCGATTTTGGCTTTGGCTTGGATACCACGATTGCATTTGATGTACCAGGGTCAAACCCGCATGAAAGAGTAACTAGTTTAGGGAAGGGAGCTGCGATTAAAATAATGGATGGTTCTACCGTATGTGACTATAGAATGGTACAATATTTAAAAGATCTAGGAACAAAGAAAAAAATTAAATGGCAACCCGAAATTTTACCAGCTGGCGGTACAGACACTGCTGCTATACAGCGTTATGGTAAACATGGAGCCATAACTGGTGCTATATCTATTCCAACTCGTCATATCCACCAATCTATTGAAATGGTGCATAAAGAAGATGTGGTAAATTGCATCGATTTATTGCAGGCAGGTCTCGTAAATCTAAACAAGTTTGACTGGACTTTTAAGTAGAAAAGTCATATATTACATTTCGTATTAATTTGATTTAAGAATAGTTAGACTATTCTACAACCAAATTATCAAATGAAATTTTTTACAGAGAACAAACATTAATCCTATGTGGCAAAAGAACAACAACCAACTGCAACGGCAGTTAGTATTCAATGATTTCACGGAAACTTTTGCATTTATGACAGAAGTTGCCATGATTGCGGAAAAGCAAAGGCATCATCCTACGTGGACCAATTTCAAGAACACTGTAGATATTAGCTTATCTACTCCTGATGCTGGTAATATTGTTACCAATAAGGATCGGGAACTAGCTGAAGCTATTGATCGGGTCTATGAAAAGTACAGTAGAGATACTAGAAGACAGATTCGAGCCTAAACTGTTTTTCCAAAACGATAAGAAGGGGATGCATTATAGTAATGCATCCCCTTCTTTTTTGAAAAAGTTCAAGTGTAAAGATCAAGCCTGCCTGCGTTCCTTGGAAGGCAGGTATCAAACTCACCAATCGTTGACAACCAGATTTGTATAAAACTGCCGGTTTATTTCTGACACAGCTTATAGAACAGTCTCATGAATTTACGCTAGAACTATTGCACTATATTTCCCTCATCTTCCAATACATCTTCCTCTTTCTTTCTATTTTTATACCATACAAAACCAACGACACCTATTAATAGATAAGGAGTTAATAGCATGTATAAAATGCCACTATTCAATCCTTTTCCAGCAGAACCGCCACCTTTAAGATTACTTTCTGCAGTCATTTTACACATAGGACA
>CALJIY010000209.1 GCA_937973945.1 uncultured Saprospiraceae bacterium
AAAAGTTTGGCAGATACCGTCGTCGAAACCTTGCCTGAAAAATACCAACAATTTTTAGGAAAACGCTTCGCCAATGGAGTTGATCTATCTGGTGGCCAATGGCAGAAAGTTGCCCTAGCTCGCGCCTACATGCGCGATGCCCAACTCTTAATTTTAGATGAACCTACCGCTGCCCTAGATGCCCGGGCGGAACACGAAGTCTTCCTTCGTTTTTCAGAATTGATTGAGGGCAAAATGGCGGTACTTATATCCCATCGTTTTTCTACAGTTCGAATGGCAGATCGGATTTTGTTTTTGGAGCATGGTCAGTTGAAGGAGTTGGGGAGTCATGAGGAATTGTTGGCGCAAGATGGGAAGTATGCGGAGTTGTTTTTATTGCAGGCTCGCGGATATTTGTAGGGATATACCTAGATAAATATTTGATTCTTAACAAATCAATTTTTCCACAGCCTCTATATACTGTTTACCAATAGGTAGTGCTTTGTCTCCTATCCAAATATATTTTTTATCCATTCTATGAATATATTTTTTAGCAACAATGAAAGAACGATGGATACGAATGAAAGTGTTTTTTTGTAATAGATCGCTTACTTCTTGCATCGTCATTCTAGATAAAATATGCTGATCAGAAAAAACAAATTTCATATAATTACCAGTACTCTCAACATACAATAAGTCAGCTAAATTTATGCGTACTTTTTCATAGCCACTTTTAATAAAGATAGAAGATAAAGTAGGAGTAGAAGCAGTAGCGTTCCTAAGTGCTAAATACTCCTGTGCCTTATTGCAGGACTTTAAAAAACGAGCTAAAGAAAAGGGTTTTAATAAATAATCTATTGCATCTAATTCAAAACTTTCTACAGCATGCTGGCTATAAGCAGTTGTAAAAATTACCATTGGTGGATTCGGTAATGATCGAAAAAATTCTATCCCTGAAACATCAGGCATTTTTATATCCAGAAAAAGTAAGTCGACTGGCTGTTGCTGGATATAGGGAAGTGCTTCAAAGGAATCGGTAAAGTACTGTTCGATTTCTAAAAACAACACTTTTTTGGCAAAGCTTTTAATGACCTCCAAGGCCATCGGTTCATCATCTATGGCTATAGCTTTAAGCATTTTTTATATTGGTTTTAGAAGGAATAGATAAAGTTATTTGGAAGTTTTGATGGTCATCTGTACAAGTAAATTCATATTGGTTTGGATACAATAAGTTCAGCCGATCTTTTACATTTTGGATACCAATGCCAGAAGCTTCTTTTTCTGGGTCGTTTGGATCAATTGGGTGTATACTATTACTAACAGAAAAATGAATTCTTTCTACCTCACAATGCAAACTAATTTTTATCCATGAAGGTGCTCTAAAGCTAATGCCATGTTTAAATGCATTTTCTACAAAAGGAATTAAGAGCATAGGTGCAATTAAGTGATCGCAATTTTCTTCTTCAATAACATTTTCTATTATAATTTCTGGAGAACTAGCAATACGTAGTTTTTGTAAAGCAATATAATTTTTTAAATAGCCAATTTCTCGACGCATCGGAATAAGATCGAGGTGATTGTCATGCAACATAAAGCGCATCATATCGCCTAGACGTTGTATCCCCTCAGCGGTTCGTTCTGATTTTTCCACAATAGCTGTTCCATACAAAGTATTTAAAGCATTAAATAAAAAATGAGGGTTAATCTGGGAGCGTAAAAATTGGATGTCAGCTTTTGATTTGACTAGTTCTTTTTCTTTTCCTCTTAATGCTAATATAGTATCTGCTTGTCGATTGTAAATTGCCCAAGTAATTGGAAGTGTCAAAAGTAATATGCCCAAATTTGTAAGAAAAATTTCAGCTCCATAGAGTGTTTCCATGAACAAAGCTGGAAGCATACTGATAACTAGTGCTAACAGAAAATGTTTAGCAAATTTAAAACTAAAGAAAGAATTATTTTTATTCAAAGGGAAGACCCAATATATACAGCACAAACTCATCAAAAAAACAGAAGGGATTAACACTAAATAAATTACCCAAAAGCCTATTTCTGGGTATCTAAAAATTTTATAGAAATAAGCTACCGTTAGAAATAAAAAAAAGAACGTAGTAACTAAATTTAGAATTTGTAAACGGTAGTCTATTCTCGTCGTTGTTTTATGTATTAATTGAATAATCGCTTTTCGTAGGAATGCATAAGCAGAGTAGAGCAACACTATAGAAAAACTAATATTCATCCCACCAAATAAATTGCGAAAAGGTTGTGGATGAAAAAAAGCATCTGAAGGGAAATCCTTATAAGTAATACCTAAGTAAAATAGTGAAAAATTATTGATTGGACCGAGTAGATAACTAAAGATAAACCACCAGCCATTTATTTTTAAAACTTGTCTGCCGATGTCTTTAAGAGGTGCTTTCCAAGATAAGGAATCAATTACAGGAACTAAATACCTAGTAATACCTAAATAGCATAAAAATAAAAAAACGAATGGGGTAATTTGTATTAAAAAGTTCTCCATAAATTCACGACTAAGGGCTAAAGCATCTTTAGTATAGTCTACTCTATGATAAACATAACCTATTTTTTCAATAACTAATAGAACGGTAAGCGCAGCTACAAATAACTTTTCTTGTTTTTCCCATTTCATTTTCATGATCTTTAGTGTTTTGAAGTAAGTATATGTTTAAATTAAAGCGAATGAAAATCAAAAATGACTTTTCGCCTCCTCTGATTCTAACCATCCTCTAAGTAAAGATTACTTTTTTCTTCAAAGTAAAATAGAATTCATCCAGATGTTTTAGAAATGTGACGAAGAGAGGAATAAGTGGGATGGATAATTAATGTTTGGGATGTTTAGGATAATAATTCAATTGAAAATTATAATTTAGCCAAAGTTGGCTCAGTCATAATGCGTTCTACTATAAGCATAAATCTATTATCCAAAGAAAGTATAACCTATGAACCGAAGAAATTCTATAGAAAGATCAGGATTATTAGCAGCAGCAAGTTTACTACCTATATCAAGTTGTATGAATAACAAAACACCAAAATACAAGTTAGGCTACCAACTCTATTCGGTCAATGAAGATATGATGAAAGCGCCCTTAGCCACGCTAAAGGCATTAAAAATAATAGGTTATGAAGATTTTGAAACCTTCGGCTTTGAAGGAGAGAAAGGCACCTATTATGGCTATCCTGCTACTGAATTTAAGACGATCTTGGACGATCTAGACTTGACTGCGACAAGTGGACATTATGGATTTGCTCCTTTCTTAGATAAACCTCTAGATGAGTTAAAACGCTTTGTAGACCAGTGCATTAAAGGTGCGCACGCTTTGAATAAGCCCTATATTACTTGGCCTTGGATGGCACCCGAACAACGGAATATGTCTTATTTTAAACGAATACCACAAATACTCAATACCATAGGGGAACAAGTAAATGCTGCAGGATTGGGTTTTGCTTATCATAACCATGGTTTTGAATTCGAGGACCACAATGGCGAAAATGGCTACGATATAATTTTAAAAGAGACCGATCCTGATTTAGTTAAATTACAGATAGATATGTATTGGGTAATGCATTCCTCCAAACAAACACCGAGGGAATTGATTAGCCAACAACCGGGACGTTATGTGATGTGGCATATCAAGGATATGGATAAGGTGACAAGAGATTATACAGAATTAGGTAATGGCTCAATTGATTATACGGAGATACTGCCCGACCCAAAAGAATCTGGCCTAGAATATTATTTTTTAGAACAAGGTGGTAATTTTGCGCATAATGCAATGAAGAGTGCAGCTGATAGTGCCGCCTACTGTAAAGAACATTTACAACGTTTTTTGTAGAGGTAGATAATGAAGTTGTTAAAAACTTCTACAAATAGAACCTGTTAATCAGAACAGAAATTCCAACTAATTAATATTAAGTACAATGACTCGTTTTTTCATGCCTTTATTCTTATTTTTTTATCTATCTGTACAAGCCCAAGAAACACAAGAAAAATTAGTAGTCCAACCCATCCTAGCCTTGCAATTATGGTCAACCTATACAGATGGGCAACAATTATATAATAGTGATAACGAACAACTAGAAGCAGTAGATAATCGACTAAATTTTCTACTACATAGATCAAGGGTCGGTGCCAAAGGTAGTTATGGAAATCGTTGGGTCTATGATATGACTGGTGCGCTAGATTTTGTGGG
>CALJIY010000210.1 GCA_937973945.1 uncultured Saprospiraceae bacterium
GAATGTAACTTTTTTGCGTTAATTTGATTATCTTCGCACTCCAAAAGTTGTTTTTAGCGGAATTTTTAATTGTAACATTAAGTTTCCGAAAAAAAACTAACAATGACTATATATTTTTTAATTTAAATCAAAGTATGGGTAAATCACAAGAAACTTTTAATAAGAAAGAAAGAGAAAAGAAAAGACAAAAACGAAAGAAAGAGAAATTAGAGCGAAGAGCAGAACGAAAAGAACAGAAAAAAACAGACATTCTAGAAGGTAAAGTTTCTGGTGACAATTTTATGTATGTAGATGAGAATGGAAACCTGACGCCTGAGCCGCCAGATCCATTAAAGAAAAAAGTAATCAAAGTAGAAGATATCGTGCTTGGTGCAACCAAGGCTGGTGATTTTGATTCTGGGGAGGTGATTAGAAAAGGAACCGTTAAGTTTTTCAATGATGAAAAAGGATATGGTTTTATTATTGATCCAAAAACGAACGAAAGTTTCTTCGTTCATGCAGCTGGATTAATTGACGAAATTAAAGATCGAGACTCTGTTACTTTTGAGATAGAAATGGGACCTAAAGGCCCTGTAGCTGTTGGTGTGAAAGTGAAGAGATAATATATATGCGTCTAAGCTAAACACTTGGACTTGATAAGTTTGCTTATCTGATTGGAGGGCAACAGGGCTTAGGGCGCTGTTGCCCTCTTCTTGTATTAGAATTGGATCAGAATTTTCAAAATTTGATAATTTCCAGAATTTTGATACTGCTTGTGTTTAGTATACTGCACATTTTTTAAATTATACAAATCCTAATTTCTGCCTCCTACTCAGCATTTAGCCTCCCACACTTAGCATCCCGTAAATTCAACAATTCTGCAAATCCTGATTCAGCGTCCCACTCAGCATTCTGCAAAATTCAACAATTCTGTAAATTCTGATCCAAAAGTTAAAATGACAAATTACATACATAAACATATTAAATAATTATATTTAAATAATCATTTACGGAATTTATCAGTCTTATGGTATAGATAATATTATAAATTATAAACCAAAACAATAAGCATGATTCATTCCAAAAGCGCCTTGCCAGTTGTCACGCAACCGGTCCTTTCTCGAAAAATTAAACTGCCTAAGTCTCTACTCACCACCGTTAAACGGGTCGTAGTGGAGGTGGTGAAAGTGACCAACAACTTACCGTATTCTTGTATTGTAGAAATTAAACGACCAGCCAATATCGACGCCGTCCACTATGCCGTACTGGATAGCAAAAAAGAAAAACTACTATATATGGTAGCGCCAGCAGAAGAAGACGTGTTGCCTTCTTTTTCTATTCATGATCTTCCAACAAATGATAAAGAGGTTACCTTGGTCGTTTGGCCTGTTGTCAATGGGGTAGAAGGTACGCCTACCTACTACGAAGCTATTCGATTAGATACTACACCCAAATTAGGGACCTATGATTTGGAAGTAGATTTAAAAGGGGCCGATCTATTACAGTTTCAGAAAATTAAACCACTACTTGAAAAGTATTATGGAAAAGCAGCCTTACCAGGGATGGTCAAAGTACAAGCATCCGCAAGTGATTTTTATTTGCCTTCTACTAATGTGATTCATCTATCTCCGACAAAAGATAACTTTATACATGAACTAATTCATGCTTCTCGAAAGCAATTATTATTTGCTACCAAGCACTATCAATTTGATGAACAGACAGAATTGATAGAAGAGTTTTTTGCAGAGGGCGTGGCTAATTTAATAAAAGATGATTTGTCCACGGATGGCTTAGTGTATGGTTCTACTTTAGGCTACAACTACGATTTTAGAATAGAAGATAATGCACTCATTACCCAAAACGTCCAGAGTAGTATTGGGGGCATTAATGTATTGGAGTTAGCTCGCTATTATCTAGGATCAGAAGCTTTTCATAAAATAGCTTTGGAATATGAAATGAAGACGGGCCGCTTTTTTGCCAAAGATTTTAATCAGCAATATTATACAATATTAGAGCAGACTAGGGTAGACCCTGATCGAGAAATGTTTCTTTCTATTTGTGAGTCCCTAATGCCTACCATAGAAGGTACTCCGAGTAGGCAATGGATGGCGGATCAAAAACTTTTTTATTGTATGAATATTCCTGGAGATAAGATTTTTATGGATATCCATGATTATCATACTTCTTCGGAATGGGTAGGGATTGCTAGGATTTATTTATACGAGACTTTTGCCAATGGGAATGAATGGGTCTATGGTAAGAAACGCTATAAGAAGAACGGAGAGCCCGTCCATATAAAAGTAACCCGAATGCATGACGGGAAAGAAATGTATAATGGAACGCCAGTTATCACAGGACCAGATAATGGATTTGGGGAAATTAAGTTGTACTTCTATCACAAAAAAGATTCTCGGGTGATGAAGCATTTTGAGACCTATGACAATGCTAATAATTTCGTTTATGATTCGGTAAAAGTGAAGTCTGGTCTATATGAAATTCAATTAACGAATGGCACTACGGTAAAGCGATATTATAGAATTTTAGGGAATATCATGGAAAAAGCTAAAGATAAACTATTGTTTGCGACGCCGTTATCTGGACGCCATACGACCCTAATCGTTCGGCATACGAATAAGGCAGGGAAAGTGACCACGCTTGCACCGCAACCATTTAACAATAGATTATGTACGGTGGAAGCTCCTTTTATTGTAGATAAAAATTGTGAACCAGGCATACTAGAAATTCAAGTAGCGGATGGCTTTACTAAGCATTATATTCAACGTAATATAGGCTATGGAGGTACGTATGGTGGGCATCAGTTTTGGCTTGGGGAGTTACGCTCGGCAAATCATACCTCATAAATCAGATATCATAAATCATATATCCATCACGCTTCGAACTAGATGGATATATGATTTTTCCGACTTTTCAAAATCAGAGGAGTTTTATTTTATTTGCTGGGCATCCTATTATTGATTTTGTAGCTATAACAAATTAAGGCTTGATTCTTTAGTATCCTCCCTTATACATCTATTCAACTGTATCATTCAAAATGAAAATATCGGATACCGCAAATGGTAAATCTAATTGATTATATTTAAGTATCTGGGTTCCAGAAAATATCAAATGGTTTTGATATTTTCCGCTTTCAGGATTAGCAAAGCACTCTACTTGTTTATCAGAAATGTTTACAATCCAATATTCGGGAATATTAGCTTTGGCATATAGGGGTGCTTTTATTTTACGATCTTAAAAAGGACAATAAATAAAACAAATAACGATTTTATTTAAATTAATTTTATAAAAATGTGTTTTTGGAATAGATTTTGACATTATAAAAATATCCTATGAGAAAACTAAATATGACCTATAGGAGCCTAGAATAAAAATGGTGCTTTGCCATAAAAAATAGGAAGGTTGTATTACTATATGTATCCCATGTTAAAAACGATTTTAAGTATGATGTCTACGGACATACAACACCGCTATGAGGTGTTACCCACAATTTTCGCTCGCTATCTCAACGAGCCCTATCTAAATAAGCCTTATCTAAAGCCTATCTCTTCTAATCAATTTTATTCTTGTACATTTTAAAAGTTACTCGTGTCTATCGGTAAATGTTACTATAGCATTAGGGTATTTTTCCACTCTTTTCTATTAGTAATTACTTATAGAACGACCTATTACTTTCCCAAATTAAACAAGATTTTTTAGAAGTTGACTAACCCTTGACGCTGGAAAAAAATGACTACTTTTAATTAGAGTGTCCTAGGTAGATTAAATTTATAAATGAAACAATTCATTAATTTAATTAACCTTAAAGGAGTACCCACAGAGTACTACCTAACAGTATACTCGTACGATAATAAGAGCTACTTATATCCTCCTAACCAGAGGATTCCTTACACACAAAAACACTTACACCACACAACTTGCTCTTATTGTTCATATAAAAAAGTAATAGAAAGAATCATTCGTGATCGTTTTATCTTACACAATTCTAGGAATAACTATCGACTAGTTATTTCTCCATACCAACCAAGACTTTTCACACCAATGTATTAGCGAGCATTGCCTAACAATACACAGTTAGGTGCTTCGTCCTCGCTCGAATTCTGATCTTACAACCATTCTTACCAACCAAACTTCCATTCATGTTAGTTCATTGCTAATGGAATAGCGCTATCGCAATTTCCATACGTATTGAATCAATTATTGCTAAAATTTATACCCACTATTCCAAACGTATTAGTGGTAAAGCTATATTTATAAAAAGGAAATACCTATGAGAATCCTTACATTTACAACACTATTAATAATTCTTGCATCTAGTACTTTTTTGTTACAAGATGTAAATTGGCTGGAGTATTCTGTTACAGCAACAGAAGAAAAAATCTATTCTTCTAGTGTAGCTAATCATCCTATCCTATCGGTTACAGAAGAAAAGAAACCGACAATCACTAATTCGTCTAATAAAGCCTTTTCTTTAATGACGGACACCATTCCTTTTGTAATGCCTGTTGGCACAAAAGATTCTGTAGGCTATACCTTAGCTAATTGCACGGATACTTATTTCTTTGAAAGTGATGGAGACTTAGTCTATTCTGATGGAAACGATAGTATTCGAAATAGTATCATTACGATCTGCCCACCTAATCATGGCGACAAACTTTTATTTACTTTTTCTGAATTTAATCTAGCCGTTGGTGATTCTCTTTTTGTTTATGAAGGGAAAGATACTTTGAATGGAATTGATACCGCTGGCGGAGTTGGCGTTTATCAAATTAATGGCGGTTGGATTGCTTCCAATTGTGATCCAAGTGTTAATGCTTCTGGTTGTATTACCTTCACTTTTAAAACGAATGGAGATAATCTCTCTGGCAGTGGGTGGAAGGCACAGATTACTTGTCTAGATGAAGCTACGACTACTTTTGTAAAAACACAAGATGTAACCAAGGTGGCCGATTGTAGTACTTTACGGACAGATGTGACGTATCAAGTACCGACCTTAAATATCTCTCAAGGTGGTGGTTGTATTGTGACCGACCAACGAGTCATTCGATCCTTTTGTGGTAAAAGAGATACCTTGATGGCAGGCGCGATTGTTACAGAAAATAACTTGCCTTATGGCGTGTATTCTATTGACTATCGATTATTGGTAGATACCACAGTTCATGCCCATTGCTTTATTTATGTGACCACTCCAAGCTTGGTTTGTAATGATGAAATTAATGTTTCTATTGGTCAAGGTTGTAAAACGGAAATTGCACCAGATGCGATTCTAGAAAGCTTTGGCTCTTGCGAACCTTTTAATGATGGCACTATTGATCAATATTTTGTCGTACATGTACAGACAGATACGGGATTAGTGTCTGGTACTTTATCTACTACTTTAGATTCCTTACCCGTGCTCAATGCAGGAAACAATGGAAATATTCAATGTAATAGTACCTATGATGCCTATATCACCAGAGTCATCACCATAGATAGTTTAGCCTGCACCCAAAGCCATAGAGATTCTTGTCAGATAAAAATTAAATTTGTTGATGGTATTCGTCCCGTCTTTTTAGATGCGACTCAAGATACCATAGATGCCATTGGCTCTTTTTATGGTTGCCAAGATTTGGAAATAACACCAAGTCAACTAATGCGTCCAAGAGTAATAGACAATTGTGAATTAGCAAGTTTAGAAGTAGAAATTCCAGAAATCCAGCTAGATGCCTGTGATGTAACGCAGTCTTTTTATGCAAGGTGGGTAGCCATAGATAGATGTGGAGAAACTTCTTATGCTTATCAAGAATTAATAGTAGAGCGACCTACTGCGGATAATTTATATGCGCCAAAAGATACGACCATCGACTGTTCTATGTCAGCAGATCCTTCAGTTACTGGTTGGCCTAAATTAGATTCTGATGGAGATGGTATTCCAGACCTAGAATTACAGACCAACGGTGGAGCTACCTGCTTTTTGGATGCTTCTTATAGAGAAGATACCATTCCTACTTGCGGGCCCGCTTTTCAGATTATTAGATATTGGTCTTTGAGAAATTTCTGTGATAACCAACAATCTGTTGCACCGGCCGACACTCAAATTATTGTGGTTGTTGACAGTATCGCTCCAACCATGATAAAACCTGTGGAAGGAGAAATAGGGAGTGAATCAAACCCGCATATTTTTTCTAATGGGCACTTTGGATGTACGGGCATTTTACCAGTATCAGATATTCCAATTCCAGGAGGAACTGATAATTGTGATGGATCATTCACGACTAAATTAATTGGCCTTTTTGGTACAGATGGTGGGGTAGATTATTATCCAGATCGAGAACAAGAGTTAGCGATCGGTTCTTATAGCGCTGCCTTTGTTCATATAGATGCTTGTAATAATCGCTCAGACACGTGTCATGTTTATTTTGATATAAAAGATCAAACTAGTCCAACGCCAATTTGTACAGATGAATTGAGGGTGAGTATGACCAATGGTGATTTCCCAATCAGACCAGAAGATATCGATGATGGTAGTACAGATAATTGTGGTATTGATCAATTCTTTATTCGAAGATCTGTTTGTGGGAATAACGAGGTGATGGAGTCCGCATTGAATAATGAAATTTTAACTAATTACAATGGCCGAATTCCAGCGAATGGTTGGGCACCCTATATTGAGGTTGGATGCTGCGACATTAATCAATTAGTAAGGGTACAGTTGCTAGCAATTGATAAGGCTGGAAATTATAATGTTTGTTGGTTGAATATTTTTCCAGAAGATCATTTACAACCTATTTGTGCAGCATTACCAGATACAATAGCATACTGCGATGAATACCATACGGATGTATTTGGCACTCAAACAGATCATAATCATAATAACCAATTTGAAGAAGAGGAATGGTTAGAAGTAGATGCGGTAAGAGGAGCATTGTTTGTAGAAAAATTTGGTAATCCCGTATGTAAAGATAATCTAGAATGTGGCGCGATCAATCTAGAACAGCAATATCAATTAATTGTAGACCAATGCGGAGAACAACGATTAAGACGACGGTATCGTTCACTTGATTTTAGCGGAAGTGCAGCTAGTTCTCAATGGTACGAACAAAATATTCATATTCAATACCGACCAGGTTGGACGGTTACTTTTCCAGCAGATACCGTATTCCAATGTGGATCAGTAGTTCCTGATTTTCCAATTGAGATTGTTTCCGGTTTATGTGATTTAATAAAGTGGGAATATAAGGATGAAATATTTGCAGGCACAGGAGGTGGTTGTTATAAAGTATTCAGAAAATGGCAATTGGTCAACAGCTGTCAATTGGTCAATGGACAAGAGGCTTATTCCTTGCCAAGGGATATAGGCGCTGATGGACATGTAAGTGCTTCAGCTAATCGAACCTTCTCTGCCAGAGATATAGTAGATGGACAATTGTTAGGCAATTACGGATACTTTACCTACACGCAAATTATCAAAGTTCAAGATTCAGAAGCGCCCATCATTTCTATCGATGCTGGCGGGGAATGCCTTACAGCAGGAGGAACGAATTGCCGCTCTCCTAAGACTTTTTCTTTGACTGCAGAAGATTGTACTTTTAATAATGACATTACTTATAAGTATGAATTATTTGAAGGTAGTACTTTAGTTAAAGAAGGTACTGCTGCTACAATTGATTTCAATGTGTCGCCTTTTGAAACGTATACGGTAAAAGCAGAAGCTTTTGATAATTGTGGCAACTCTAGTGCTGCGGAGCAAATTTTTAGATTTCAAGATTGTAGTGTACCAGTAGCACTTTGTAATGGTAATAATCTGAATATAGATATCTTAGCAAGCAAGCAAGTCACCGTTCCTGCTACTTGGCTAAATGGTAATAGTTTTGATGATTGTGATCCAGATTTGGATTTTAGAATCTGGCATAGCTCGGTGAGCACTACACTACCTACTACGATAGAATCTATTCTTTTATTACCGCAACAAATCACCTTTGGTTGTAACGATAGAGGTCAGTCGGAAGCTAGATTATTTGTTATTGATAACAATAATAATTTCGCTAATTGTAGTACACAGATCACGATTCAGGATAGTAAACAATACTGCGGTGCTAACAAAGTTGCGAGTGTGTCAGGAACTGTATCTACTATCAATGGAGATAAAGTGGAAGCCGTAGAAGTACGCTTTGCTAAATACAACGCAGCTACCATCATGCAAGAAACAAATACGGAAGGAAATTTTGATTTTGAAATAGAAGAGGGGAGTACTTATACCGTTACGCCTAGAAAGAATAGCAACTTATTAAATGGCGTCTCTACTTATGATTTGGTATTAGTGCAGCGACATATTCTTGGAATTGAGGTATTGGATTCTCCGTATAAGTATATAGCCGCAGATGTAAATCGTTCTGGAACGATCACGGCATTTGATATGGTTCAATTGCGTAGAGTCATTTTAAATATTGACGAAGAATTTCCTAATAATTGGAGTTGGCGTTTTGTTAGTGCAAGTTATCCAATGGATACGAACAACCCATTAGTAGATTATGCAGAAGAGCATCACTTGACTAATGCACAAGATGGAATGCATATTGATTTTGTTGCAGTAAAAATCGGTGACTTAAATAATAATGCGTTGACCAACTCCTTGATGACGGCAGCGCCACGATCTAATAAAGCACCGATGGCTATTCATATTGAAGATCAAGCATTGAAAGCCGGCCAAATGTATACCGTGAATTTTAAGGTCAATCAGGAAACGATAGAAGGCTATCAGTTTACCTTGAATCATAAAGGATTGTCTTTATTAGATTGGGTGTCTGGTGTCGTAACACCTAATTACATGGGCCCACTGCATACGGATAATAACTACTTGACGGTTAGTTGGAATCGACCAGAGAACGAAACGATTACGGCTAATACCATTTTTAGTTTAGCCTTTGAGGCAACAGAAGATGGCTTATTAAGTGAGTTTTTATCTTTGAGTGATCGACCTACTGTAATAGAGGCCTATGACGATACAGATGAACCATTAGATATTGCATTAGTCTTTAACGAATTATCGGATACGCGTCCTTTCGAAGTGTACCAGAATAAACCAAATCCATTTACGGAACAGACGAGTATAGGTTTTTATTTGTCAACTGCAGAATCTGTAGCCTTTACGTTATTGGACGTAACTGGAACCGTAATTTACCAATCGACGGAGACCTATGATAAGGGAGAAAATATGATCCTAGTTGATCGACAAATCCTTCCAATGAATGGGGTGTTTTATTATCACTTAGCAACAAAGCGTAGTACGGTTACTAAGAGTATGTTGGTAATTAATTAGAAAATTAAAAAAATATATTATACTAGGCTGTATTGGCGGATCGCATTGCGATCCGCCTTTTTTGTTTTAGAGTATGTTTGAATTTTAAAGATACTTCACTGTGTGAAAAGTTATTTTATATACAAAGAACATGTTCCGCTTGGTCAACATCTAAGCGGGATGCCCGACAAAAATACCGGAGGGATTATTTTTGTCTAGCGTTTTGGTTCTTTTGGGCAATGCAAAAGAACAAGACTTAATTTTAGAAAACTTTTTACACAATGTAATACTCTTATTCTTTGATGATTTATAGTATCTTTAGCAAGCATTGTTTATCAGAGTATGAGTCTCTATTCTCTCAGTGAAACGGTCTCTACTCTCTATTCTATTAAATATATGAAAATAGAAAAACTACACCAATTTCATGATCCCGAATTTTCTCAAGGATGGTCGGACAGATTTAAACCGACACCAGCTAGATTGGAATTATTTGATACAATCTTAGCAGAAGTTCGAAAGTTGCCTTCCGACAAAAAAAAGGTATTAGAACTAGGAATAGGACCGGGTTATTTGGCGGCGCATATATTAGGGAAGGATGCTAATATATATTACGAAGGCTTAGATTATGCCACACCTATGTTGAATATAGCTGCTAAAAGAAACGAAGCATATAAAGATAGATTAATCTATACCCAAGCAGATTTGACTAGTAAACACTGGGACGATCAAGTACAACATCAACCAGATGCAATTGTGTCTACTTGGGCTCTACACGACCTATTCAATCAAGACAATATTTTTAATGTATACCAAATAGCCTA
Organism: uncultured Saprospiraceae bacterium; assembly: GCA_937973945.1. GTDB lineage: Bacteria > Bacteroidota > Bacteroidia > Chitinophagales > Saprospiraceae > JAFMDF01. The sequence goes on from CALJIY010000210.1 coordinate 10,093, forward strand.
CAAGATCCTACCCAAGGGTGGCATACTGTTAAATGGCGATTTTATTAAACCAGAAAATTCTCCTTTTGAATATGAAGGTGGACGTATAAAGCCTAGTACACATTTAGCCTTATTAATGGAAGCAGGATTTGATACTGTGTCTATCATCAAGGAATTGGAGAAGAATGTAATGGAGCCAACTACGGCTAATAATTATTCTTGCTTTATGGCGATTAAATAGATAGACAAAATACAGAACACAATTAGAAGTTTATCTAAACACATAGGCACTTATGGCGGCTTAGCCGCAAATTTCTTTGAACCACAAAAGAAACAAAAGAAACAAAAAGCTTTTGTGCCTTTTGTGGTTCAGAAAAATAGAAAGTAGTTAAAAAACTTTGTTTTTTTTACAATTTTTTACAAGGTTGTAATGATAGTACACATAAGCTATGTGTACTATGTGCCTATGTGTTTAGGTATTACATTTAATTTTGTCTAAGTACTTACTTAAGTAAGAAAATAGTAGATTTGCTGCAAAATGAGGTATGAAATCAGAAGACTCGTCCATTAGTTTAAATAAGTACATTAGCAGTACTGGTATATGCTCTCGCCGAGAAGCCGATAAATGGATTGAAGCAGGGCGTGTGAAGATCAATGACACTGTTGCAAGAAAAGGTAATAGAGTAGAAGAGGGCGATGAAGTAACCATCGACGGCGAGCCCCTAATCAATAAGCCTTCCCTCGTATATATCGCCCTAAATAAACCGCCAGGTATTACCTGTACCACCGATCTGAAAGACAGAGATAATATCATAGAATTTGTCAACCATCCCCAAAGAATCTTTCCAATAGGTCGTTTGGATAAAGCCTCGTCTGGATTAATCCTCCTAACCAATGACGGCGATATTGTCAATCAAATTTTACGCGTAGAAAACAATCACGATAAAGAATATATTGTCAGTGTAGATAAACCAATCACCCAACATTTTTTAAAGAAAATGGGCAATGGTATTCCTATATTAGGAACCGTCACCAATAAATGCTTTATCCAAAAAATACGTAAAACTGTTTTTAAAATCATTCTAACCCAAGGCTTAAATCGACAGATTAGAAGAATGTGTGAGTTCTTGGATTATAAAGTACTTACCTTAAAACGTGTCCGTATCATGAATATTCATTTGGATAATTTACCTGTGGGGTCTTGGCGAGATTTGACGAAGGAGGAGTTGATGGAACTTCGGAAACAATTATAGGATTGATGTTTAAAATTTGGTGATCTTTTAGAACACAATTATAATTTTATATAAACACAT
>CALJIY010000211.1 GCA_937973945.1 uncultured Saprospiraceae bacterium
AATTGTTTGGCAGAGGAGGGCATGATGACGTCTTTAAATAAGGGCGGGTATTTTTTATCCCAATAACTATAATTACTATGACCGTTGATCATTAGATGTACATGCATATCCCATAAGCCAGGCAAGACATCCATGCCTTCGGTAGAAATAATTTCCGTGCCTTCGGGTATCTCCATTTTTCCAACTTGCCCAATCGCCTTGATTTTTTCGCCTTCTATTAGAATGACACTGTTGGCTATTGGTGTACCACCAAATCCGTCAATTAATCGACCACCGACTAGAGCTTTTAAATTGCTTTGCGCAAAGCTTGTAATGCTGAGAAGCAGGGTAAGGAATAAGAATAGATTTTTCATTTTCGTTTATTTGGGGAAAGGTACGAAAATGATATAATAAATTTTAATAAAGAGGGTTTTGAAATTGTTAGCGGCGAGCTAGATTCTATTCAACACGGAGCTACTTCGTAGCCACGCGGATAACGCATGAGCAAACATTGTTTGCGAACCGCTTGCGGATGGGAGGGCTTGTAGGTCGTGAGCGACTTATTCTTTTTTGTACTTATTTAACCGACACTGTAATAAAAAACAGAGTCGCTCACGACCTGCTGAACGCATCAAGTACAGGTGACCTAAAAAAATCCGTGTATCTACGAAGTAGATCCGTGTTGAATTATGTCACACTAAGCTATCTTACCTCATAATCCATATAATATTGAATAGGACAGATTTATGATGTAAGATATATGAGGTATGATTTCTGATTTATCAAAACCATTCAAAGCTACAAAATCTCTACAATAGTCACCCCATCCCCGCCATCCTCCGGCTTAGGATGATCATATCGAACATCTTTATATTCTCTCAATTTTTTATGCACCCCTTTTCTTAGACTACCCGTTCCTTTACCATGAATAATTCGAAGTAAAGAGGCGCTAGAAATGAGCGCTTGATCCATAAAAGTTTGGAGTACGCCAATAGCTTCTTCGTAGCGCATTCCTCGTAAATCAATACGGCTTTCAAAACCTTCACTCGGTGCTACGGTATCTATTTGAATTCGCTTTTTACTATTAATTTCTAAAGGTTCTTTTGCACCCATAATATCTATCAAAGGGACAGTAAGATGCATTAAACCCATTTTCAAAACGGCTTTGCCTTTATGAATGCCTTCAATAATACCAGTAGCGCTGCCTGTTTTTAGCTTCACAAAATCTCCAACTTTTAATTCTCTATTCGCTTTGTTATTGGGCTGGTAGTAAATGTCCTGTTTTAGTTGGACGACCTCTTCGGTCATTTGCTCCTTTTCTTCTTTTACTTTGGCAGCGATTTTTTTCGCTTCTTCTAATTTTTGCTTGGCGCTCAGCCGTTCATCTTCTCTTAAATCTCGGACTAATTTTTCTAATTGCTTATTGTCCTTAGCCGTTTGTTGAAGACTATGTTGTTTGAGTTCCAGTTTATGCTTTTTGCGACGATATTCCATATCTCGCTGCAAGTATTCATAATTCTTAATCAAGCGCTCCAAAGCCTTTTCCTTTGCTTTACTAGCTTTTAATTGCTCTTCAATGATTTGCTTTTCTTTCTGCAAATCTACTAGCAGTTGATCTACTGCTTTTTCGTTTTTACCTGTTTTATGCTTGGCGTAGTTTAATAAGTTTTTATTAAGTCCACTTTTTTCTGCAATTTCAAAAGCATAGGAACTACCTGGTTTACCAACTCTTAACTGATAGGTAGGACTTAGACTATCTTTATCAAAAGTCATGGAGCCATTAACAATGCCTTTTGTCTTATGGGCGAATATTTTTAAATTAGAATAGTGAGTGGTAATAACACCAAACGTTTCTCGCTCATTTAATTCTTTTAAGATCGCCTCTGCGATCGCTCCTCCAATAGTAGGATCCGTTCCTGACCCAAATTCATCAATGAGAATCAGACTTTTCTTATTAGCTTTTTCTAGGAAATTTCGCATATTTTTTAGCCTAGAGCTATAAGTACTCAAATCATCTTCAATGGATTGTTGATCGCCGATATCTGCGAAAAAGCCATGGAAGATACCCATTTCACTAACAGGTTCGACAGGAATCAACATGCCAGATTGCATCATGATTTGTAGTAAGCCTACAGACTTTAGGGTAATGGACTTTCCACCTGCATTCGGACCACTCAACATCAATATTCTAGTCCCTTCAAACAAAATTAATTCAAAGGGGACGACCTCTTTATTTTGTTGTTTGTTTTTTAGCAATAGGAGTGGATGAAATCCTTTTTTAATGGCCAGCCTTGGTTTATTTTTTATTTGTGGCATATTGCCACCAATTCGGTAGGAGAGTCTTGCTTTAGCTTGAATGACATCCAAGTTAACCATCAAATCTTGGTAGGCTTGAATAGGTTCCACATAAGGCCGTAGCACTTCACTTAAGGCTTTTAGGATATTGTAGATTTCTCGACGTTCTTCTACTTCTAATTCAAATAGATCATTATTAATTTCAATGATGCCTTCGGGTTCAATAAAAGCCGTTCGACCAGTAGTCGATTCATCGTGAATAATCCCTCGTATTTTCCGTTTATGTTCCGCAGGTACACTTAAGACCCTTCTATTATTTCTAAAACTTTCTACATTATCCGTCAGCCAACCCTGCATTCTATACTTGGTGATAATCGAACGGAACTGTCGGTCTAGTTCTTTCATCTTTGCCCCTTTACTACGCTTAATTTTTAATAAACGAGGAGAGGCATCTTCTTTGATGTCACCTTTTTCATCAATTACTCGATCGATCTCTTTAATGAGCGCTGCATCAAAAGATAATGGTCGTATTAAATTATATAGGGTAGGGTAGACTTCTTGTCGGTCTTTTTCAAAATACCTAAAAATGGCTTGTGTCGCCCGTAGCACTACATTGATTCGCTGCATCCCTTCAATAGGAAGCACATAATCTATGATGCCTAGCATCTTTAAGTCCTCCGCTACATCTTCATAGGCACTGATAGGGAAAGGGTCGTTTCCTAAGGTACGCTGATATTCTTCAACCTCTTTTAACTTTTTTGTAATCGAAGCCAGATCTGTTTCTGGATATATCTCTAGGACAGCCAATTTTCCCAATTCTCCAAAACATTCCTGCTCTACTAATTCTAATATCTTGTCAAATTCTAGTTTCTGAAAAACATCTTCTGGATCTAACTGAATCATTCTTTCTTTTATCGTTACTGTTATTGTAGAAGCCAGAAGTCAGACCGATCCTTTATTCTTCGGATCTGTCAGAGGTCAGATGTATGACTTTGACGACGTGATTCTACTAAGTAGTCTTTCAAGTTAATAGTGTCGGGTAGTTCGTAATCGCCAAATTTATTTGGCTGATTCTAATTTACAGTAGAACTGAACTAGTCAAATAAACCTGCCCGTTCCATTCAGGCGGGTTTGGCTGTTACGTAAGACATACTACCCGACAGTATTAACTGGACCAACTACTAAGTGTTTGTTTGAAATTTTAGATAATGCAAAATGCAAAAATACACCATATTATACAATGGTGTTTTAGACCAAAAAGTTTCTAGTAATAGGTGTTTTCTTGATAAGATGATCTTTTTACTCGAAAAACCTTTGTTATCCAGTTTTTTATAAGAATACTTTAAATGGAATGGATCGTCGAGGTTTGTAACCTCGATGCAGTATGATTATCGTATAGCATCGAGGTTACAAACCCTCGACGATCCTAGTTTCTATGATCTTTTTTAATTAAAATAATCCATTTGGAACGAAAGTCTAACCTGACGATTTGTGAGACATATTGAAATAAAAAAGCGCAAAGTAGCATCCTACTTTGCGCTTTACAAGCGTCACGATATCAACGGTTTACATTTAAGAAATCCGCTTTCCGCCTTGCAATAAATCTTGATATTCTTTTAATTTAGTCCATTCTCTTCTATTTGCCATTCCTGCTTGAATTGGCCAAGTAGATGGATCTGCTAATCGATATCTATTGCCAGCATTTAAAAGAATTAACTTTAATTTATCGACAGAGGCATTGGATAAGTCTTTCCAAGTATTGATCCCGCCAGCTTTTAATAAACCTTCTATTTTAGGGCCTATTCCTTCAATGATTTTTAAATCATTTAATTCAGAATTAGAAAAGCCCAAATTTTTATTTAACAATTTTTCTACCTTAGAATAGGCACTATCTGTTCCAATTGTGTTTTCTAGGAATTTTTGATAATTAATTAATTCTTCCCACTTATTATCATTGGCTAGTTGTGCTTGTTTGGACCATGATTTTGGGTTGTGTATTCGATATCTTGGCCCTGCATCGCTCATTACTTTTTTCAAGTCATTAAAGCTCGCATTGGCTAAAATGCCCCAAGTACTGTAGCCTGCTTCTTTTAGAATTTTCTCAATCTTTGGACCTACACCTTCCACAATTTGTAAGTTGTCATTACTGAAGTAGATCTGATATTGATTTTTCTTTGAAACAGATTTAACCGGAGCTACTGCTTGTATGGGTGTTTCTACTGGTGCTTCTACGACTTCTGCAGGCGTATTACTTGTTGCAATCTCTGGTGCTGCTGCTGATTCAATGTTAGCAGTTCCTTCCACGCTTGGATTATTTTGAAGCGCATAAAATTTCGACCAGTCTCCATTTGTGGCATATTTAGACTGATTCCACCAATGCCTCCAGTTTAGTCCAGAACCTGCAAAACGACTAGCCAAATCAGTCTCACTAGCTGCTGCTAGCGCAGTCATACTTCCGAATCCTAAGCTCATCAATTTGCTCTGAGCAGATGCGTCAATACCATCCAAATCTTCCAAGCCAGATATATTAACGGTTCTTTTAACTGTAATTATTTGCTTTTCCGTTACTTCTTGTACAGGTGTTTCTACTTCTTTTGGAGCAACTTCAGGAGCTGGTGCTTCTACTTCTATCTCTTTTTGCAAGCAACTTCTTCCAACTTCTCTCCCTGTTTCATCAAATAAAACATCCATGTAGTATTTGCCTTTTTGAACACGCTTATACATCTCAGGATTATCTTTGAATCTGACCACACCAGATAATTCTTTGTCTCGTAATTGTGCCTTAGAAAAGCCTTCACTTCGAAGTCTTACAGAACCATCGGCTGCATATAATGCAAAATAGTATTGACCATTTGAATGTTTAAAAAAGGCAACGTTATTCCGTTGATCATTCACGGTATGACCAACATATTCTTTACATGGTAAGTAATCATCTTCTTTGTCGTCATCTGATGCTGGAGCTGCTGCCTTTACTGCCACTGCTGTTGCAGCTGCCGCTACGGCTACTTCTTCAACTGGTGGTGCCTCTTCTATGATTTCTTCTACAACTTCCTCGACTACTACTTCCTCCTCAGGTTCTGCTACTATAGCCAATGGAGCCTCTTCTACAATTTCTTCTGTTACTGCAGGAATAGCCGCTGCTTCTGCCAATCTCAGTCGGCTATGAAGGGAAGAATTTTCTGACTGACTTTCTGAAAGAGAAGTCTTTAATTTATTACTTATCGAATTAGCAGATTCTAATTTATACTTAAGATCTATTTGTTCTTTCTCATTATCAGAAATCGTCTTATTTAGCCTTAAAATTTTAGCATCTCTTTCTTCTACCATGGCTTTGTAAGCACCCCAAATCCAATATCCAATTAATAAGCCTAATAAAAATGGTAATAAGAGCCAAAGCGCATAACAAGAAAAAGAGGCGGTGTTACTTGCCTGAAATAGAAATAATATATTTAGCAACATGTTTTTTAATTTTGAGTTGTTTGATTGAATTCGTCTTTACCTAATAAATTCCTAGCTTGAATTTATTAGTCGTTTCCTTAGATAATTAGAAGTCCACTTGTACTTCCACCCGTCTATTATCTCGGCGTCCTTCTTCTGTATCATTCGAACTAATAGGCGAGGATTCTCCTTCTGTAAAGGTTTTTATTTGGCTACGTTTTACCCCTTTTGCCCTTAAGATATCACGTATGACTTTCGCACGTCTATGGGCTAAGGTTTCATTTCTACTGGCAGACCCTTGGTCATCCGTATGCCCAGTTAAACGTACATTACCACCATTCTCTTTTAATTGAGTCGCTAAGCCTTCTAGGTAAGTATCAATTTTAGGGTCCACTTCTTTTTGGACGGAATTATATGGAAAGCGGATAATTGCTCGATCCTCTAAAATTTCAACTGGCCCTCTTTCGCCTTCCAGCCAATTGAAGGATGCACTTTCGAAGTAATCAGTTCTAGCTTCTGATAAGGCATCTAGTTTATTAGACGATAGTTTAAATCTAGCCTCTGGTAATTCATCTTGTAATAGTGCTTTAATTTGATGCGCTCGGGCAAGCCCCAAATCTTCATAGGAACTTGTGTTTTCTTCCCCATCATAGAAATTGCCGACAATCTCTAAAATGTTGTTGTCCGTAGCCTCTTCCAAGATCGTAGCCTTCATCGCTTCAAATCCTTCATTCGTATTACTAGTGGCATTGGACCATTGAAAATCCAGTGGAAATCTTTTGGCTTCGGTAACTGCTACAGGTGCTGAAACTGCCTTTTGCGTGCTTCCTCCGCAAAAGGGAAGACTATCAGCAGATGGGTTGCAGTACTTGTACATACCGAATGTCAAAAAAAACCAAAGGACTAAACCAATAATTCCCTTGAGTAAATCAGACATAGTCGTTTGTTAGTTTTGTAGTTTAGGAATATTTCGGGGGGAGTTGTTAGCGCCCCATAGTATGTTATAAATAAGTAGAATAGAGAAGCGAGAGCAGAGATGTATTTCGTTTAAAATTAGAATTTTCATTGTTTTTCACGAAGTATGTCTCTGTTCTAGCTTCTCTAAGCTCTATCCTCAAACCTGTATGGTTTTCATAATATGTAAAATAGAATTTAATCAACACAATAACCAAATACGCTCAAAATCTGTACGTTCCCTCAATGAAATGTGGTTTTTACAATCATTAGGACATATGATCTTGAAAATAGATAGGTTATATGAGAAGATATTCTACAATATATGAAGGTCAAATTATCTGTTTTTTGTCAAATTAGCTACAGATCGGACCATTTTTTTTTCGTAACTATTGTTTTTTTTCCAAATTATATATCTAATAATATATTATTTGTATAATTTAATTTTGACAGAAACCCCAATTGTAGTTGTGGCGATAGCGGAAGTTTGTAGGCTAGGATGGAAGCTTATATCGTCGTTTACATTAAAATCTTTTAGATGGGCATCTACAAAAGCCTCGCCCGCAGATATGACATAAAAGCCAAACAACCCTAACCATGATAACTGTCTTCTTTTATCAAGGGTATTTCGTGCATTTGTAATCGCAGCATCAGGGATAGACAATAAATCATTCTCATAAATGCTTTCTGGATTGTTCCTAGCATCGCTGATTCGTCGAAATATTTCATACCTAGAACTGTGATAATCAATAGAGTAAATGACTCCGGCTAAGGATAAATAGACGATGGGCAATTTCCAATAGTCTTTGTTATAAATCTGACCCAAACCAGGAATCACTGCTAATGTGACGGCTTTTTTTGGAGATGGATAACCATTTTGGAAATATTTTTTTAAATTAAATTTTTTCTTAATTGTTTTGGTAGGTAGGGTGTCCGAGGAATTGAGCGGTGGTAATTCCGTAAAAATACCTAAAGAATCTTGGGCGTATCCCTTGAAACACATTGTTAGAAGGAGTGCATATAGAATGGTTGTTTTTGTCATTTTCCTTAGTACTGAATCAAACAGCAGAGAGTCCTAATTCTTTTCCTTGTTCTATCATGAAACGGTAGGCTTCTTCATAATTATTTCCAATCTTACCATCTAGAATAGCTTCTCTAATTTGATTTTTAATAATACCAACGGTCCTAGATGGAGAGATATTAAATGCCTCCATAATCATTTCTCCAGTAATTGGTGGTTGCCAGTTTCTTATTTTATCGCTTTCTTCAATTTCTTTAAGCTTTTCTCTGACCATATGGTAGTTGCTCAAAAATCGCTTGACTTTATTAGGATTCTTTGAGGTAATATCTGCTTCACAGAGTAACATCAAATCATCAATATCATCACCTGCTTCAAAAAGTAATCTTCGTATAGCAGAATCTGTTATGTTTTCCTTGGTCAAACTTATGGGTCTTAAATGCAAACGCACTAATTTTTGAACATATTTCATTTTATGATCTAGGGGCAATTTTAGATTTCTAAAAATCCTAGGCGTCATTATAGCACCTAATGCCTCATGCCCATGAAAGGTCCAACCATGTTCCTTATGAAATCTTTTAGTGGGCGGTTTGGCGATATCATGCATGATTGCTGCCCAGCGAAGCCAAATATTAGTTGTCTTATTTGCTACATTGTCCAAGACTTCTAAGGTATGATAGAAGTTATCCTTATGCCCTTTTCCATCAATATAATCTACGCCATGAAGGGCAGCCATCTCAGGAAAAACAACCTCCAATAGCTCGGTATCAAATAATAACTTAAAACCAACTGAAGGTTTTGGACTACTAATTATTTTATTAAGTTCTACAATAATCCGCTCTTTGGAAACGATTTTCATCCTTCTTTTATACTGGCTAAGGGCAGAGAAGGTATTTGGTTCAATTTCAAAACCTAGTTGAGTCGCAAATCGTATGGCGCGCATCATTCGAAGTGGATCATCAGAAAAAGTCTTTCCGGGTTCTAATGGGGTCTTTATTATTTTGCTTTCTAAGTGTTGTAGTCCGCCGAAAGGATCTATTAATTGTCCAAAATTCCGACCATTTAAACTTACGGCAAGTGCATTAATCGTAAAATCTCTTCTGTTTTGATCGTCTTCTAAGGAACCGTTTTCTATACTCGGCTTTCTAGAATCATGTCGATAGGATTCTTTTCGAGCGCCCACAAATTCTATTTCAAGGTCTTGACACTTTAGCATAGCTGTTCCAAAACGTTTATACACGACTACTCTTGGGATAGGTCGCATTTTGGAGGCAATGTTCTGTGCTAGTCGAATACCATTTCCTACACAGACGATATCCATGTCCTTAGAGGGGCGAGCAAGCAAGCGATCCCTGACATATCCACCCACTACATAAGTTGGGTAACCTAGTTCCGTAGCTGTTTGCTCGATCAGGCTAAAAATTTCTCGTTCTTGTGGTTGTATATTAAAGACCAATATTGATAAGGTTGCTAAATTTCAAAAAATACTAAGACACAAATACGTGTTCCGAATACCGCTCCTCTATTTGTCGCAAAGTTTCTAGAACTTCTTCTTTGTCTGAGGAAGTAACCAATTTAGTTCTATAAGGCTTTACATGCGGAAATCCTCTGAAGTAGTTGGTATAGTGCCTTCGCATTTCTAACATCCCTAAAGTCTGACCTTTCCATTCAATAGAATGTAATAGATGTTGCTTTGCCGCAGCTACTCTTTCTTCCACACTAGGAGGCGGCAACAATTCTCCCGTAGCCATATAATGCTTAATTTCCTTAAAAATCCAAGGATATCCGATAGAGGCTCTTCCGATCATAATTCCATCTACGCCATATCTATTTTTATACTCGACTGCCTTTTGCGGACTATTAATATCACCATTACCAAAAATTGGAATGTGTATTCGAGGGTTTTCTTTGATCCTGCCTATTCTCGTCCAATCTGCTTCCCCTTTGTACATTTGCTTTCGGGTTCGACCATGAATAGATAAGGCTTTAATACCTACATCTTGTAATCGTTCCGCAATCTCCTCTATGTATTCTGTTTTTTCGTCCCAACCTAATCTAGTTTTTACAGTAACGGGTAAATTAGTCGCATTGACCACTTGTTTGGTGAGTTCCACCATTTTTGGAATATCTTGCAAAATTCCAGCGCCACACATTTTAGAGGTCACCTTTTTCACCGGACAACCATAGTTGATATCGAGGACTTCTGGTTTCGCCGCTTCTACTATTTCAGCAGCGCGCATCATTGAATCAATATTGGCACCAAAGATTTGAATACCAATCGGTCGCTCTTCATCATATATGTCCAGTTTTTGGACACTTTTTGTCGCATCTCGGATCAAGCCTTCCACGGAGATAAACTCCGTATACATCATGTCGCATCCTTGCTCTTTGCACAATGCACGAAAGGGAGGATCACTCACATCTTCCATTGGAGCTAATAATAATGGAAATTCTCCTAATTCTACATCACCTATTTTTACCATTTATACATGCACTTATTTAAGGATGGCTGACATTTTGTTACCATTTAACTATTGGTAAGAGCAGACATCTTTTGAAACTTCTTTTATAAAAAACTAAACAAAAATACTTCTTTCTGCTATATTACTACTTATATAAAAGGAGAAATTTAGCTACACTTTTAGCCAACTCCTGCAATTTACAATTAAATGAAGAAAAGAACTCCTAATGAAAAGCAAATACAGCAAACGCCTATCGTTAGAATATCGGATGAAAGTGCACAAAGCACTTTTGATAACATTGCGGTAGAGGCACCTCTTGAGATCCAAATAGCCTATAAAGAACAAAATCGATCTATAAAGCGTTCCTTGGCAATTACGATGCGTACACCAGGTGCAGACGAGCGCCTGGCCTATGGTTTTTTGTTTACAGAAGGAATCATTGGCTCCTTGAAAGATATCTTCCAAATTAATCAAATAGGGAATACCATAAAATTATCGCTACAAGATAGTGTACAGGTGCCAAGCAATCTGGATAGATCTTTTTTTATACATTCTAGCTGCGGTATTTGTGGGAAACCTAGTTTGGACAGCTTAGAGAAGACTAGCTGTTATTACCCTTTACCCAATGTTCCGAAGATCTCCAGTTCTATATTGAATCAATTAAGTCAACAATTAAGGACGGCCCAGGCCATCTTTGAGGAAACGGGGGGAATTCATGCAGTAGGTTTATTTGATGCAAAAGGATCATTGCTTCATTTTGAAGAAGATATCGGTAGACATAATGCTTTAGACAAAATAATCGGTTATGCATTGGAACAAGCAATGATTCCAATGCGGCATTTAGTATTGTTATTAAGTGGGAGAATTAGTTATGAATTAGTACAAAAAGCTAGCTTGGTGGGAATTCCGATCATTGTTGCAGTCGGAGCGCCCTCTAGTATGGCAGTTGAATTAGCTCTAGCTGCGGATATTACCTTAATAGGCTTTTTAAGAAATAATCGATTTAATATATATAGTGGCCAAAAAAGGGTCATTCTGTAAGGAGTACTAGAAAGTATTATTACAGGATACTATTTTCTGAGCAAGTCTACCTTCCGTATTTCTTAATTGTAAATTTAATTTATTAATTTTTATTGTAATATGTCGGAAATTAGCTTAATTTTGCCTTACACAAATTTGATACGCGAACGACCCCCCTTATGGATTTGAAATCTCCCATTAATTGATTTCGTCACTATGAAACCTATTTAAAAGTGTTCAACAAAACGTTTTAACTTGTTATTAGTCTCAAAAAAAACACTAGCAAAAAACGAAGCAATTAGTCTTGACTAATTGCTTTTTTTTACTTTTGCATTATGCTTAGAGAAACTGCCTTACTAGAGTTACATTGCTTTCCTCCTATTTCCTACTTTTCTAAATTTTTTTCCTTTGATACTATTTTTATAGAACAGCAAGAAAATTATCGCAAAGGATCCTATAGGAATCGCTTTCAAATCGCTTCTGCCAATGGTCCACTGTCCCTATCTATTCCTTTATCCAAAGGGAAGAATCAACAGCAAGCGATCATCGCAGTACGTATTTGCCAAGAGACCCTTTGGCAGCGAAAATATTGGACAGCGATACGTTCTGCCTACGGGAAATCTCCCTATTTTGAATATTACTCAGAAGATATTAAAGCATTGCTGTTTAACAAAGAGGAACGATTATTTGAATTTAATAAAGCAGTTTTAGCTTATTTTATAGAGCTGTTTCAAATAGAAACCAAGGTAGCTTTTACCACCACTTATAATAAGTTGCCGAATGAGGGCGTGATCGATTTAAGAAATTCCATTTCTCCTAAAAATCCTTTTCCATCAGCAGATAAATACCATCAAGTGCTTGAATATCAGCAGGTTTTTATGGAAAAGACTGGTTTTTTACCAAATTTGAGTATTTTAGACCTTTTATTTTGTCAGGGGCCAGAAGCCGTTATTACGCTGACCAATTCCTCGATTTCATCATCTGTTGAATAGAGTGCTTATTGTTTAATGACTTTTAGTTAATCTTTGAGTCAAAAGAAAGAACGAAAAAAATTAATCGCAACATAATATATGGCAGAATTATTTAATAAATCTTTAAAATCCTATCGGATAAAAATAGATGAATTGGTTCGCCAATTGCATGACCTGACGGTAAAAATAGGACATGAAGAAATGGCCACTACAGTCAGTGATTTGCGAAATCGAATTAAAGAACCTTACATGTTTGTCATCGTGGGGGAGGTAAAAGCGGGGAAGAGTAGTTTCGTGAATGCTTTATTAGGAACGGGTAAGGAGATTTGTAAAGTGGCGCCTCAGCCAATGACGGATACCATACAGCAAATCATGTATGGGGAAAAAGAAGAGATCGTTGAAATCAATGAAAATCTAAAGAAAATATATCAACCGATCGAGATTCTTAAAGAAGTAGCGATTGTGGATACACCTGGCACGAATGCGATTGTGGAACATCACCAAGAGATTACGGAGCGGTTTATTCCTGCTTCTGATATGATCGTTTTTGTCTTTGAATCTAAGAATCCATATCGACAATCGGCTTGGCAGTTTTTCGATTACATCCATGAAGATTGGCGCAAAAAGATTGTATTTGTATTGCAACAAAAGGACCTGATGAATGAAGGGGACCTTCGAGTAAATATGAATGGTGTAAAAGAGCATGCAGAGAAAAAAGGTATTTTCGATCCTAAAGTCTTTGCGGTTTCTGCTAAGATGGAGTTGGATGGCTTGACAGAATCTAGTGGTTTCATTGAAGTGAAAAAATATATCAATGACAATATTACTGGGGGGAGAGCACCCGTGCTGAAACTTCAAAATAATGTCAAGACCTCTAAAAATATTAACGAGAAAATATACCAAGGGGTACTAGATCGAAAGCAACAAAATATAGCCGACAAAGAATTCCGCCTAGATATAAGGGAGACACTGGATGAACAAGAGGTGAAGTCTAATAAACAAGTAGATGTCTTGGTAGAAAACCTATTAGGCACCTATGATGCTATTACTAGAAAGACGGGCACCGAGTTAAAGGAGGGGCTTACTTTTACCAAATTAATCAAGCGCTCTTTTTCCTCCATCTTCACGAAAGATACCTCGGCTAAAGAATGGTTAGAAGGTTTGTCCACCAATTTTGAAAATGAATTGAATACGAGTTTAAAAGCTAAGCTGGAAGATGGGGTAGTGGACTTGGCAGAAAGTATTCAACAGATGGCAAAGATCATTGATCTGAAAATTCAAAATAGCCAAACGATCTTAAAAAATAACCACGAAATCTTTAGCTCGATAGCGGAACGTCGTAGTAATATCTTGCGAGAGTTACAATCTACCTTTAAAAACTTCCTTCAGAAATCCGAGAATTTCATGGATGAAGAATTGTTCCAAGATAAGGAAGACCTAACGCCTAATCTAGGAATTGGAGGCGGCCTAGCGGCGATTGGGTTAATTCTAACTGCCCTAACAAACGGACTAGTTTTCGATATTACGGGTGGTATTTTGACTACCGTCGGTCTGATCTTCGCAGGGGTAACGGTTGGTCTAAAACGGAAAAAAATTATAGCAGGCTATAATACAGAAATTGCAAAAGGTAGAATCCGATTAGAGCGAGAAGTAACCGAAAAGCTTAAGACTTACGTCACACATATTAAGAATAGAATTGATGCGAATTTTTCTACTTTTGATGAAATGGTAACGACGGAAGGAGAAGAGGTGCAAGCCTTAGAAGAGACACACTTGAAGTTAGATAAGGACTTGGATGATATGGGCGGGGAGTTGGTGAAGTTGTTATAAGTAGGTAATAGGTAAGAAGTAAAAAGTAATAGGTATTTGACTTTGACTGACACGGACCTATTACTTTTTACCTATTACCTATTACTTAACTAAGTTTCTCCAAGGCAGCCGCAATCCGAGCAATTGCTTCCTTCAAGGTATCTTCCGATGCAGCATAAGATAATCTAAAGCAGCCAGGCGCACCAAATGCCGTACCAGGCACCACACCCACATAAGCCGTATTCAGAATATACTCACAAAAATCTATATCATTTTCGATGGTTGTATTGCCATCCGACTTGCCAATGAATTTACTGATGTCTGGGAAGACATAAAAAGCACCGTCTGGATTATTGACCTTCACACCCTTGATTTTCTTCAATAAACGAAGTACTAATTTCTTACGCTTTAAAAAAGCTTTATTCATCTTATGCGTTGGCTTTAAATCTGCTAATAAAGCTTCGACACCTCCCATTTGACTAAAGGCATTTGCACCAGAAGTCACCTGTCCTTGCAACTTCGCACAAGCCTTCGCAATGGCTACAGGTGCGCCAATATAGCCCAATCGCCAGCCCGTCATCGCAAATCCTTTTGCAAATCCATTAACCGTAATGGTCTTGTCTTTAACACTTGGGAAAGAACCGA
Organism: uncultured Saprospiraceae bacterium; assembly: GCA_937973945.1. Lineage (GTDB taxonomy): Bacteria > Bacteroidota > Bacteroidia > Chitinophagales > Saprospiraceae > JAFMDF01. The sequence goes on from CALJIY010000211.1 coordinate 14,592, forward strand.
TACTTACATGACCACCATCTAGGAAATTAATATGCTCATATATCTCATCGGCTACTACATGTACTTTTTCATGTTTCCCGATTACGTTTGCAATCGCTTCTAACTCTTCTCCATTATAGACGGAGCCAGTCGGATTACAAGGAGAAGAGAATAAAACAAACTTCGTTCGATCTGTAATAGCGTCTTCTACTTGCTCTGGCGATACTTTAAAATCCTCTTTAATACCTGCAAATACTTCCACAGGCACGCCACCCGCTAACTTAACAATAGCCGCATAAGACACCCAATAAGGGGCAAAAATAACCACCTCATCACCAGGGTTTAGCAATGCCATACATAGGTTATAGATGGATTGCTTCGCACCATTGGATACCACAATATTATTGGGTGTAAAATCTAAATTATTATCTCGTTTGAATTTGGTACAGATCGCTTCTCTTAATTCCATCAAACCGGGTACAGGGGTATATTTGGTATACCCTGCATCCAAAGCTTTTTTAGCAGCTCGTTTAATATGTCGTGGCGTGTCAAAGTCTGGCTCTCCAAGACTTAAGCTAATAACATCATGACCTTTGGCTTTCAGGTCTCGTACCATTTGCGACATTTTCAAAGTCGCTGACTCTTCCATGTTCTTAATCCGATCAGAAATAATCATTTTAATCATTTTAATGATAAGTGGCTAAAATTCAATGATTTGCAA
>CALJIY010000212.1 GCA_937973945.1 uncultured Saprospiraceae bacterium
ACCACATGTCTTTCCAAATATGGAAGAGTGGCCGCTTTTTAAAATAAGTGATAACAGAACGGAGTTCGTAGATGATGTGACGAAGGAGGCTAGAGATCGCTTATTAAAACTTAACAAAAATGATATTAGTGGAGTTATCGCCAAAGCGATCTATGACGAACGTATTCGAATAAAGCAAGAGCCTTGGAAAATAGATCCGCCTGATGAAAAGTCTTTTTGGAATAAAATTCAAAAGAAATTAGTCAAACGATCTTTAGATAAAGAAAAAGAAGAGGCAGACCCAGTTAATAAGGAATTATTGCACACCATTGTTCTTCGGTATGCAGAAGAGATTGTGGGTACGTTTAAACCGAAGACTTTAGAATTTGCTAGAAAGTTTACCACCGTCTTTTTGAATCGATTATTAAATACAGCAGCAAGTAGGAATTTAAGAAGAATATATAGTGCCAAGCATCGAGTGTATGAAAGTCTTTTAGTAGATGGAGAAGTAGATAAAGTGAGAAGCTTGTCCAGAAAAGGAACCGTTGTATTGGTGCCTACTCATTTTAGTAATCTGGATTCTTTTATTGTTGGATACGGAATGGATCAAATAGCAGGTATTCCTTTTCCGTCATTTGCTGCCGGCTTGAACCTATACAATACGGGGTATACGGCTTATTTTATGAACCGTCTAGGTTGTTATAGAGTAGATAGAAGAAAGAAAAATGCTATTTATTTGGAGACGCTTAAGACGGTTTCTAAATTATCTATAGAAAGAGGAGTTAGTAATTTGATTTATGCAGGGGGTACTCGGTCGCGTTCAGGAGAATTGGAGCAAAAAGTAAAGATGGGTTTATTGGGAACGGCAGTCCAAGCACAGCGGTCCATTTCAGAAAGAGGAGCGGCTGGAAAAGTCTTTATTGTCCCGGTCATCATCGGGTATCATTTTGTTTTAGAAGCGCCTTATCTAATAGATGAACATCTGAGAAGAACGGGTAAAGAACATTATCATAAAACGAAGGATGGATCTTATAGTATACGCCGCTCTCTAAAATTTGCTTGGAATTACTTTTCGCAAAGTTCTGAGATTAGATTATCCTTTGGTAAGCCTTTGGATGTCCTTGGTAATTTTGTAGATGCGGAAGGCAATAGTTATGACCGATTTAATAAACAACTAGATATAAAGGATTACTTTTTAACGGATGGGGTGGTTGCTAAAAACGCGCAAAGGGAAAGAGAATATACTAAGATTCTAGGGGAACGGATTATTGAACGTTTTCATAAAGATAATGTGGTATTGTGTAGTCATGCGATTGCATTTACGGTATTTAATTTATTGAAAAAACAAAATGCAGATTTAGATATTTATGGTTTGCTGCGCTTACCTTCAGAAGATTTTGAGTATCCTATCAAGATGGTGGAGGATGCTATGGCTAGCCTTGTCGTCCAATTAAAAAAATTAGAAGCAGAAGGGAATATTCGACTGTCAGAAGAAATCACTTGGGAAACGGAAAAGTTAGTTGAAGAGGGTATTCGATTATTAGGGGCCTTTCATGCGCAACAACCACTAAAATATAATAAGGCTGGAAATGTAGTCAGTGAATCTTTTAAATTGGTTTATTATTATCATAATCGACTTGACCATTATGGCTTGGAGAAAATGGTGAATTGGGGGGACTTTTTAAATGCTCATTCGGAAATGCTTGCCTTTGCTGATTTTTAATTGGAGATGCCTTTTTGATAAACGTTTAGTAAACTTTCAAAGTTTACTAAACGTACTTGAATGTAAGTACGTGGACACAATTATCTTTAGCCTATAATGGTTTCTTTTTCCGCTATTTTTCCTTATAATTTTATTCAATAGCTAAGGCTATTAAAGAAAATTCTAAGAAAAACTATCAAAAAAATAACCTCATTCTATTTCTAAATTTAATTATGTCCAAGTACTTACTTAAATAAATATATGCTATTACGTATTTTACACCTCCTCTTTTTGTGCCTATGGGGTATCCAATTATTGGCCCAAACAGGAACCGTCAGAGGAAATGTTTTTGATAAAGAAACAGGAGAACCTGTACTATATGGTACGATCCAATTAGCTGGTACGAGCTTGGGAACAACGACTGATCTAGATGGCTTTTTCACTTTAGCAAATGTTCCGGTAGGAGAATATGAATTGCTCTCTACCTATATCGGATATGATAGCTTAACTCAAAATATTACCGTAGAAGCGGATCGAATTAATTACTTGAGATTATACCTAAGTACGAATAGTGTACAGTTAGGAACGGTTAATATTTCTGCGAGAAAAGAAAAAGCAAGAACGGAAGTGCAGATTTCTACGCTTACCGTCACACCTAAACAAATTACGGCGATGCCTTCTATTGGCGGGCAGGCGGATATAGCGCAGTACCTACCTGTATTGCCGGGTATCATTTCTACAGGCGATCAAGGAGGACAGTTATATATCAGAGGTGGCTCTCCTGTTCAGAATAAAATATTATTGGATGGTATGACTATCTATAATCCCTTTCATTCTTTGGGCTTGTTTTCTGTTTTTGAAACAGAAACGATTCGCTCTGTGGATGTGTTGACGGGTGGATTTAACGCGGAATATGGGGGGCGAATCTCGGCGGTGGTAGACTTAAAAACTAGAGAAGGCGATAAGAAGCGGTTTGGTGGAGTAGTGGGGGCGAATCCTTTTCAAGCCAATGTTTTATTAGAAGGACCTATTGTTCCGCTTGATCCTGACAATGGTAGTAGTGTTTCTTTTTTGGTAACTGGAAAACATTCTTATATCGATCAGACTTCTCCTAATTTATATCCTTATGCGGTGGAAAATGATAGTTTAGGCTTGCCTTTTAGCTTTACCGATTTGTATGGAAAACTTTCCTTTGTTGGCGGAAATGGAAGTAAGATAGATTTGTTTGGATTTAACTTCCAAGATCAAGTAGACTATGCGAATTTAGCCACTTTAGATTGGACTACTTCTGGTGCTGGACTTCGTTTTAGTCTAGTACCCAATGGGTCTGCTGCGATTATTGGTGGTAATTTTTCTTTTTCAGATTATCAAGTTGGCTTGGTAGAATCAGACGATAGACCTAAAAAAAGTGGGATCACTAGTTTTACGGCAGGCTTGAATTTTACCTATTTTGGAAATAACAGTGAAGTAAATTATGGCTTTGAAGTAAATGGTTTTAGAACCAATTTTGAATTTATTAATTTCTTGGATTTAAGTATTGAGCAATTTGAAAATACCACAGAGATTGGTGGCTATGTCAAGTATAAAAAACAGTTGGGAAACCTAATAATTGAACCCGGTCTGAGAACACAATTTTATTCTTCTCTGAATAAATTTACTGTAGAACCTAGACTTGGTTTGAAGTATAATATTAGTGAATCTGTTCGCTTTAAATTGGCGGGTGGAATCTATACCCAAAATCTAATCAGTACCGTTAATGAGCGGGATGTGATCAATTTATTTGTTGGATTTTTATCAGGACCAGACGAAGGAATCTTTCAACCCAATAGCACTGAAAGAACGGCCGATCGACTACAAAAAGCCACGCATGCAATAGTAGGTGTGGAAGTAGATTTGACTAATCAATTAGAGCTAAATGTCGAACCCTACTTCAAAGACTTCACGCAACTCATTAATCTCAACCGAAATAAAACGACTCCACAAGACCCAAATTATGTAGTAGAAACAGGCGAAGCATATGGCATTGATTTTTCTTTAAAATATCAAACCGCTAATACTTATCTTTGGGCAACTTATTCTTTAGGTCATGTCAATAGAGACGATGGAGAGCAAGTTTATCCAACGCTTTTTGATCGACGGCATAATGTCAACTTATTGGGCACCTACACTTTTGGTACAGATCGTTCTTGGGAGGCGAGTGTAAGATGGAATATGGGATCAGGATTTCCTTTTACCTTGACACAAGGATTCTATAGTTACTATACTTTCGAGGAGGGGATTAGTACGGATGTGTTACGAGACAATGCAGACTTAGGAATTCTGTTTGACGAAAATAGAAATGCCGGTAGATTGCCTTATTATCATAGATTAGATCTCTCTTTAAAAAAGACGATTACTTTTTCAAAATATGTACAATTGGAAGCGGTAGCTAGTGTGACCAATGCCTACGATCGAGATAATATTTTCTTTTTTGATCGCGTACAATATGAACGGGTGGATCAGCTACCTATTTTGCCAAGTCTTGGCTTGACTTTTAGATTTTAGTGAATGAGAATTTCTGACGAAATTTAATTTAGAACACAGAGACACAGAGGCACAGAGAAATTTAGAGCATTTAGAATCTACGAAATACTTGTGTACTCAAATTGTTACCAACAACAACTATGATTCAATTAGGAAAATTTTCAACGCTCAAGGCATACCGATACAAAGATCAAGGATGGTACTTGGAAGATGATCAAGAAGATGAGGTCTTGTTACCGAATAAGTATGTACCTGATGGATTTGAGATGGGGGATGAAATAAAAGTCTTTGTTTATAGGGATTCAGAAGATCGATTAGTGGCTACGACAGAACAGCCAAAGATTGTAGTGGGCGAGTTTGCCTACCTAGAAGTCGTCCAAGTTTCTAAGTTTGGCGCGTTTTTAGACTGGGGTTTAGAGAAGCACTTATTAGTACCTTTTTCGCAACAAAAGCGAAATATGGAAGAAGGGGAGTGGCATGTGGTCTACTTATATTGCGATGACATATCGGATCGTTTAGTGGCCTCTGCCAAATGGCATAAATTTGTTGATAGCGAAGAAATTACGGTGAAGAATGGAGACGAAGTAGACCTACTCGTTGCCCACCCAACAGATCTTGGATGGAATGTGATTATTAATAATTGTCATGCTGGTTTGATTTATAGTAATGAAATATTTCAACCCATCTATACAGGAGATCGACTAAAAGGATATATCAAACAAGTCAGAGAAGATAACAAAATAGATGTTAGTTTAGAGCAGCAAGGTTTTGTTCGAATCGAACCAAACGCACAAAAAATTCTGGAGATCTTAAAGCGAGAAAAAGGCTTTTTAAATTTAACAGATAAGAGCGATCCAGAATTGATTAAACAGCGTTTGTCCATGAGTAAGAAGACTTTTAAAAAGGCCATTGGTACTTTATATAAACAACGACTGATTCGTTTGGAAAAAGATGGGACTTATCTTGTGGGGTGAGGTTGGGAGTTTTTTTAGAACACTGAGGCACTGAGTTTTCTTAATAAAAAGTCTATCTTTTTTGCTGGCGCAAAGACTTTGCTTCCTACCGCATTCCTTATTGTTAAAGGCAAATCCTTTTGAATAGTAAACACAAGGCACAGCCTTGTGCTAGCGGAGGCAACATCAAATAAGCAAAAGCTCTGTGCGCCCTGTGCCTCAGTGTTCATAACCGTCAACATCAAGCAAGAAAAACTCCATATCTCCTAAACTCAAAAATCATGCACTGCCAAAGAGAAAAATTCAACCTCGATCCAGAGATTACCTATTTAAATTGCTCCTATATGTCTCCCCAAATGAAGCAGCTGGAAGCAATAGGAATAGACGTGATGAAACGACAAGGGAAGCCTTATACCTATAGTATCAATGATTTCTTTGAGCCAGTGGCGCAATTGAAAAAGGCTTTTGCAGATTTGATAGAAACAGAAACACCAGATAGAATAGCCATTGTTCCCTCGGTATCTTATGGCTTGGCAAACGTGGCTAATAATCTTCATCTTAAAGAAGGAGAAGAAATATTAGTAGCTGATGAACAATTTCCTAGTAATATTTATGCTTGGCAACGGGTAGCAGATGAAGCAAAGGCGAAGGTAAAAATTGTGCCTCCACCTACCGCCCAAAAGGATCGTGGTAAAATCTGGAATGAGGCTATTCTTACAGCAATAACAGACCAAACCAAAATGGTTGCAATCGGTCATGTGCATTGGAAAGATGGGACCTTATTTGATTTAAAAGCGATTAGAGAAAAGACCAATAAGCATGGTGCCTTATTGGTGATTGACGGTACGCAGTCGGTTGGTGCTTTGCCTTTTTCGGTAAAAGAAATTTATCCAGATGCCCTTATATGTGGTGGCTATAAATGGTTGATGGGACCTTATTCTTTAGGGGTGGCTTACTATGGACCATATTTTGATAATGGAATTCCTATAGAAGAAAATTGGCTGAACAGATTGAATAGTGAAGACTTTACAGGACTAGTAGATTATCAACCTTTATACCGGCCATTAGCTAACAGATACTCTGTTGGAGAACAAAGTAATTTTATTCTAACGCCTTTACTATTAGCAGCGATTCAGCAATTAAATACTTGGGGCGTTGATCAGATTCAAGCCTATTGTCAGCAAATCACAACAGCAGCGATTGCAGAAATGCGGGATATGGATCTATTTATAGAAGCAGATAATCATCGTAGCGCCCACTTATTTGGGGTTACTTTAAACGATAAAATCAACCCAGATTTGCTCAAAAATGCCTTAGAAACCGCTAAAATACTGGTTTCTTTCAGAGGAAATGCGATGCGAATTGGCCCAAATGTCTATAATGATGAAGCAGATTTAGCAAAATTATTAGATTGTTTGAAAAAATCTATCAAGAAGGGGTAAATAATGTTGGTAACTTTCAAGTGATTAAATATAAATAGTATTATTTGTTGATTGTCAGGTGAATATGAATTGTTGTTTAATTAAACAATTTGTATTAAAATCATTAATATTTAAAATAACATCTCTAAGTGCCCCTTTAGAAACCGTTAAAAAACGTACATTTTTCGTTTTTTTTAAGAAATCTTTTGTTTTAATTAGATTAACCCAATACATTTGCCTCGAATTAATTTAAAGCATTAAAAATCTTTTTCAATGAACAAAGGTGATTTAATTACTAAGGTAGCTGAAAATGCAAACCTTACAAAAGCGCAAGCTACAGACGCTGTAAATTGTGTACTAGACTCAGTTAGAGATTCACTTAAAGATGGTGACAAAGCCGCAATTCTTGGTTTTGGAACTTTCTCAGTAACTCACAAACCAGCTAGAACAGGTAGAAATCCAAGAACTGGGGAATCTATGCAAATTAAAGCGAAGAACGTCGTTAAGTTCAAGCCAGGTAAAGATCTAGCAGCATCAGTTAACTAGAAATAACCGAACGAAAAATAAATTAAGGTGGATACTCTTCTGAGTGTTCACCTTTTTTTGTTTTCGACCTTCCTTGTTTTCCCTCCCTCCTTTTTTGTCTTACGCACTACTATAACGAGATTTTTTTTTGACCTATCTAAAAAGCTTGAAGAGAAATTGGTAAATTAGATTTTATTATTCAAGTTGTTTAAGAAAGTATTTCGGGTCTGCATATCTGCATGACAAGTTCATAAAAGACATTCTAAAATAACCTCACTTTCAATTGCCTATAATGAAAAATACTTTTACTTATGTTCCTTTTGTCTTAGGATTTATTGTATACCTCTTTTTATTGAGTAACTCTAGCGGAGGTCCTCCACAAACAACTGGTGCACCAGGGGAAGCCACATGTGGAAGAAGTGGTTGTCATGCGGTTGTAGAGAATACTGGAGATGCTTCTATTGCTATCAATTTTGAAGAAGGATCATTGGAGTATGCGCCAGGAGAAACATACGCCATGACTATTGCGCTGACTAATGCCATGAATGATTCCAAAAATGGATTTCAACTAGTTGCTTTAGATTCTTTAAATAATAATGCAGGAACTTGGGAATTGGTCGAGGAATCGACTACTCAGATAAGAGGTGGCACTTCTTTAGCAGATAGATCCTATTTGACACACACCACAGCAGGTACAGGACAAACATCTTGGATGGTCAATTGGAAAGCTCCTACGGAATCAATTGGATCAATTGGGTTTTATCTAGCTGTGAATGATTCAAATGCTAATGGCGGGAGAACTGGTGATGACATTTATATCACAAATTTATCCATCAATGCAGCATCTAGTACAAGTACTAGTGTTGTAGATCGATTATCAAAAAATATTACAATCTATCCTAATCCAACGGTAGATTTTGTAAGTATACATTCCGCTGGAGTAGAAGTATTGAATACTACAGTATATGATGCTACAGGTATGATGGTACATGTTTCTTCTGAGCCTACTTTGTTAAATTTAAATGGGCTGACTAAAGGGATCTACTTTTTAAAAATAACTACTGGATCGGGATCTCTTGTAAAGAAATTATTTTTAAATTAATGCTAACAATTCAATTCCAAAGCCTATCTCTAAACCCACTTAGATATTCTTTCTAAGTGGGTTTAATGCGAATGATAATGTTTCCATTACTTTCTCACCAGATCCTAATTCCTATGTATTTATAAGGCAGCCATCCGATTGCGAAGCAGGCTGCTTGCAAGACTCTTTCCTCGATAACTTCCTTATAAAATTCTCAAATTTTGCAAAATCGGTATGATTCCTGTTTATGAATAATTATTACAGGTTTCCTTCACCGGAATTAACTACATGGATCCTAGTCTTGAACGAATTCGATATTATCTCACAAATAGAATGATTTCTAGAGATTATTAAGAATCTTGTTTTTCTAAAATTGCGTTCGGTACACCCAACTTTGTTACCTTACTCAGTAGCGTTCTAGGAATATCTGCTTTTCTATAACTGAAACCATAGATAAATTATTTAAAGATACCATTTGTGTAGGCTCTTTCTAAGTACAGGAAGTCTGATTTATTAAGTAGAGATCATATTTAGGCTGTCACGATTTTGACAAAAGTAGTTCTTATGAGGTGCGTAATCCCCTTATATTTGTTAAGGACTTCTTATGTTCCATCCTCCCTTATTACATCTTCCTTACTGGGAGCTGTATCAAATTTATCACTACTCCCTTACTTAATTATTCCTTTATTCTAATTGGTATATATTCAGATATCAGATAGACTAGTTACTGAATAATATAATATCGCTTATGAAAAAGTTATCTACACTGCTTTTATTATTGTTCATTTTCTTTAACCCATATCAATCAATAGGGCAAGATTTTGATTTGCAATTTAGTACTAGTAAAGATTGTGATGCGGATACGTACTGCGCCACACTTCAAATAAAATCGGCATCAAGTAGTTTTTTAATTGGCACTTCTTCGATTTTCGTAAAATATAATGAAGCAGCATTAGGATTTAGTACGTATGAATCATTAAGATTCAATGGTGTTGATTTTTGTATTGCTAATGTGGCTCCAGCATGGGATGAGCATACTTATGATGGTACTTCTATTCCTGGTAGTTTCAACCTTACTTTAGAAATACCTAGTAATAGTTTTTCTTGTCCAAGTATCGAATCAGATTGGATCGATATAGGTAAACTATGTTTTGCAGTTACAGATGCTAGCCAAACTAGTAATCTATCATTTGATGTAGCAAATACTAATTTTAATAGTAGTGAACCTAATGATGGTTCTAATGCTGTTGGAAAAGGTACATTAAGTAGTTTAGATGAATCCTTGTCTTGTACAGTTGCATGTCCAACAGCAGGCACTACTTGTGATGATGGAAATGCAAGTACGGAAAATGATGTAGAAGATGGTGATTGTAATTGTGCAGGTACGGCATGTCCAACAGCAGGCACTACTTGTGATGATGGAAATGCAAGTACGGAAAATGATGTGGAGGATGGTAACTGTAATTGTGCAGGTACGGCATGTCCAACAGCAGGCACGGCTTGTGATGATGGAGATGCAAGTACAGAAAATGATGTAGAAGATGGCAATTGTAATTGTGCAGGTACGGCATGTCCAACAGCAGGTATGACTTGTGATGATGGAGATGCAAGTACAGAAAACGATATAGAAGATGGCAATTGTAATTGTGCAGGTACGGCATGTCCAACAGCAGGTACTACTTGTGATGATGGAAATGCGAGTACAGAAAATGATATAGAAGATGGTAACTGTAATTGTGCAGGTACGGCATGTCCAACAGCAGGCACTGCTTGTGATGATGGAAATGCTGTTACAGAAAATGATATGGAGGATGGCAATTGTAATTGTGCAGGTACAACACCAAGTTGCCCAGCAGCAGGCACCGCTTGTGATGATGGAAATGCAAGTACAGAAAATGATAAAGAGGACGGCAACTGTAATTGTGCAGGTACAGTACCTTGTCCAGCAGCAGGTATGACTTGTGATGATGGAGATGCAAGTACAGAAAATGATATGGAGGATGGTAATTGTAATTGTGCAGGTACGGCATGTCCAACAGCAGGTACGGCTTGTGATGATGGAGATGCCAATACCGAAAACGATAAAGAAGATGGCAATTGTAATTGTGCGGGCACCGTTCCAAGTTGCCCAGCAGCAGGTACGGCCTGTGATGATGGAAATGCCAATACCGAAAACGATAAAGAAGATGGCAATTGTAATTGTGCGGGCACCGTTCCAAGTTGCCCCGCAGCAGGTACAGCCTGTGATGATGGAAATGCCAATACCGAAAACGATAAAGAAGATGGCAATTGTAATTGTG
>CALJIY010000213.1 GCA_937973945.1 uncultured Saprospiraceae bacterium
CTGTTGTGAGGTGGGCCGAAGGCTTCTGCAAAGGTAGTAATAGCAATATGACAAAGGGTAGGTAGTTCGGTGCGTTTTACTTTTTCAATGGAGAGGGTGGACATGTTTTTTTATCCGCAAATATAAAAAAAGAATAGAGAGCAGACCAGCCCGACTGCCGTCAGGCGGGCGGGGAATAGAGAGCAGAGACAGATTTCGTTTACAAAAAACAAAATTTATTCATTTTTAACGACATCTGTCTCTACTCTCTGCTCTCGCTTCTTTGCTCTATTTTAAATAAATCAACTTCAAATGTTTATTCCCCAACGGCGTATGTACCGTAAAGAAGTACATGCCTTGTGAAACAGCTTGTCCTTGACTAGTAGTAGCATCCCACTGAAACTGATACTCATTAGTGGTATTCGTGTTTGTTTGGAAAGTTTGAATTTGTTGACCTTGTAAATCATAGATCGCAAACTGCACTTGATCCAAGGAGAGGTCATTTGTTAATTGAACTGTAATAGTGGTACTAGTATGGAAAGCATTAGGCCTTGCTTCAATTCGTATCAAGGTATCTAATGCTATGTTGTTGGTAGCGGAGATAACTCCACCATCGTTTTCCGCTCCACCTGCGCCACCTGCAGGGCCAGTTGTCGGATCAATTGGATCGACTGGTGCGCCTTCAGGAATTCCATCAATATCTTGATCCACCGCTACATCATCTCGTTGAGGAATGCTAATATCGGTATCTGTAGTACCCATGTCGTTTCCATTACCACCTGCAACGAATATTTCAGGATCTGTTTCATCAATACAATTATTACAAACCACTCCACCTTGCGCAACTTCTAGTGCTAAGAATGCAGTAAAAAAAGAAAGTACTCTATTGGCCAAACTCCACTCCACAATCTCACTATTGGTTTCATTGCTATAGGGCTCTTTTTCTAATTGATGAATATGATTTCCTGCCCAGATAATAGCGTCTATTTTATTGCCTGTAGCTACGTCAGAAGCAGGAATGCTAATATTTTCTCCAAAAAAAGTTTCATTGATGACGCCACTAGCCTCTATCTCGAAAGGAAAGGTTCCTTGATATTTTCCCACTTGTAATATCGGCTGATTAATGCCATTGAACGTCCGCGAGGCTTGCAAATCATAGCGTCCATAACAAAACCCTTCTTCTAAGCTAGTATGAATATCGAGTATACCCTGAAGTACTTCTAAAGCGTTAATGGATTGATTGATTGTGGAAACCAAACTAGATTCATTCTTCAAACTGGTTAATCGACCAGAGGTAATCCGAGTGATATTGGTGTAGAAATATTCGTTGCCCCTATAGTAAATCCCATTGAGCCAAAACCCGCCTTGCTCTGTATGATCGTAATCTGCTACATGGATAGGAATTTTCTGATCTGCCAACTGTTCTCTTAAATCTGAAATAAGTAGATTAGCAATTTCTGGTTCTCCAACTTGCGTGGCATTCGAGAGGACTAATAAACTTCCACCAGTTCCTTGTGTCTTTATATAGTCTATTCCTTTAGTTAAAAGATCTGGTAAGTTGCTAAAATTGGATAAGTTAGATTCATCAATCTCATCAAATGTATTCCGAATGGATTCTGGGTCAGCAGGCATCCAAGTAGGGTGGATCGCATCAATATTGGTCTGAGATATAAATATATTAAAGGAGTCGGAGGCTTCTAGATTTAGAATTAATTCTTTCTCTAAGGTTTCCAATAAAGCGCTTTTGGAAAATGGTGGACTATTAAATTCATAATCAATTAGAATGGCGACTTTCTTGGGGTGCTCTTTTTCTAAGTCAAATAAGGTGGAGGGCATCACTGCTAGTTGGTAAAAATTTTCTTCTTCCCCTTCATAGCGACTAATAAAAACGCCATTTTTAGTTGGCGCTTCCAGTACAAAATCTAAATCATTGTAAATTTCTGTACTCGGAATCTCTGCAAGTAAATGAGCACCTAAAGTAGCATGAACGGCCGTTTTAAATTCCGTTCTACTAAGTTGAGCAATACTAGGATTTTTAAAATCATTATTTAGAAAACTCTGTATCGTTATCTTGGTCGGCGGATTAGCAGAACTCTGTAACAGTCCAGTAGGTAAAGGAATAGAGACTTCTCCGTTTTTCCAATCTCCGGGTACTAAATAGGTGATTTTGACTCGACGAGTAGAATCTGATTGCATTGGGAAAACCCTTAACTCATATTGATTAGCTCCGTTTTTTGTTAACAAAGAAGGGTCTTGTCGTCTGCCAACTATATCTTCATATATGCTAGAGGCCGTCCAACGATCAAGGATATCTGCTTGAATAATGTCCTCATTAATCCACAACCAAGAATCTATAACAATGGAATTCTCGGGTAGATCAAAACCCATGATAATTTCTACATTTCTTTTATCGTTCTCAAAATAGGTGCCTTTACCCGATAAGGTAAGGTACATCCCTACTTCCATATAAATCCCTCTAGGATGTATGGTAAACTGAGCTTCCTCTATGGTTCCTTGATCTTGTTCCCAGAATTGTGGGTCTTGGACATAGATGTAATTGTAGGCTTGAAGTTGTAAAGTACTCCATAAAAGGAGTAGACTAATTTTAAAGATTTTTATGGGTGTCATAACGAATGGATTTTTTAGAACATAGAATAGAGACCGTTTCACTGAGAGAAAAGAGACGGACGGTAAATCTGTCTTATTCTCTACGTAAACAATTTACTACTAAATGAGAAGAATCGCCATTCTTTCTATCAAGAACTTGTCAGAATAAGTTAATTTTGACGGATAGAGGTCTAAATAAATTATAAATATGAAAAGATATAGTCAATTTTTATTTCTCCTTTTGGGAATGCTATTGCACGCCACATTATGTGTTCAGGTATCTGTTGCCCAAATAACTTCTGAAATAAAAAACATCACTGTCACAGAAGGCACTAATATGGCAGCTGCCCTATCTCCAGATAAAGAAACCACCGCCATTGACCTACAAGGACGATTATGGACATTACCTGCTAAGGGAGGAGCGGCAATCGCCATAACAGATTCATTAGGAGATGCACGTCAACCTGCCTGGTCGCCCGATGGTAATCAATTGTGCTTCCAAGGATATTGGGCAGGCAATTGGCATATTTATACGGTTCATAAAACGGGAAAAGATTTACAACAATGGACCCATGGTGATTATGATAATAGAGAACCACATTGGTCGCCCGATGGAAAACGAATTTTGTTTTCATCAGACCAAGCAGGTACCTATGATATTTGGGCGATTGATATAAAGACTAAAAAACTAGAACAATTAACTGACGGCATCGCCAATGAATATGCGCCTGTTTGGGGACCTTCAGGCAAGCGATTTGCCTATGTAAGTGATGCGCCAGATAAAGAAGGAATTCACGTCAATTTTATGGATCTAAATCTTAATAAGAAATCATCTCCCTCCATATTGACCAAACGAAATAGATGGTATTCTATAGATGGAAAGGTTGCAGGACTATCTTGGCGGCCAGATGGTACTTCTTTGGTTTTTAATAAGACCACTTTTTCTGAAAGCTCTTTATGGATACAATGGTTAGATATGCCAGAGCCGATTCGATTGTCGAAAAAAGAGGAAGTAGTCTTTCCGTTTAGAGTGACTTGGGCTTCGAATACGGAATACCTCTATACGGCTGATGGACAAATTAACCGAAAGAATATCGGTTTTAAACAAGAATCCATTATTCCTTTTTCTGCAACTTTTATTGTGCGTAGAGACCAGTATGTTAAAAAGAAAAGAGACTTTGATAGTACAGAGGAGCAAGTTGTAAAAGGAATTGTTAATCCTGCGATTGCACCTGATGGAAAACGAGTGGCATTTATTGCCATGAATGATTTATGGGTTCGTCAGGAAGATGGTACTTGTAAAAATCTAACCAAAGATGCTTCTGTGGAATTGGCGCCTGTTTGGTCACCAGATGGAAAAGAAATTGCCTATGTAGGAGACAAATTAGGGAAGTGGGGTATATGGAGAATGAATGTGGAAACAGGCTTCCATAAACGGGTTCATCTCATTAAAGGGAATCCGAGTAATTTTGGTTTAGCATGGTCACCAGATGGAAAAGAGATTGCTTATAGTCTGGGAATTCATCCTCGTCTAGGTCAGCTACATGTATTGA